>CANHBU010000138.1 GCA_947458345.1 Comamonadaceae bacterium | reverse complement strand
GGGCGATCGCATGGCACGGGTGTGCGCCATTGCCCGCGCGATCGGTGAGCAAATCGGCGGCGCCGAGCTGGCCGACAAGGCCGTGCTTGCTGCCCGTCTGGCCAAGACTGACCTGCTGACCGATATGGTGGGCGAGTTCCCCGAGCTGCAAGGCATCATGGGCAACTATTACGCTCGCCATGATGGTCTGAGCGAAGAAATTGCCAATGCCATCTCCGACCACTATTGCCCCCGCTTTGCCGGCGATCACCTGCCCAGCAACCCGGTCGGCTTGGTGGTGGCGCTGGCTGACAAGCTCGAGACCCTGGTGGGCATGTTCGGCATCGGCAACCTGCCCACCGGCGACAAAGATCCGTTTGCCTTGCGCCGACATGCGCTGGGCGTGGTGCGCATGCTGATTGAAAAGCAGCTGCCACTCGATCTGCCTTGGATGCTGCAAGCGGCGGCGCCGTCTTTTGGCGAAAAAATCTCCGATGCCACGCCGGCCTTGAGCGAGTTCATCTATGAGCGGCTGGCGGGAAGCTTGCGCGAGCAGGGCTATAGCGCGCAAGAGGTGGAGGCGGTGCTGGCCCTCAAGCCGGCCCGGTTGGCCGATGTGCAGCGGCGTCTGGACGCCGTGCGCGCCTTCGCCGCCCTGCCCGAAAGCCCCGCGCTGGCTGCGGCCAACAAGCGCATCGGCAACATCCTCAAGAAAGCCGGCGAGGTCGATGCGCATGTCAACCCCGCGCTGCTCAAGGAAGATGCTGAAAAAGCCTTGTATGCGGCCTTGCAAAAGCTGCTGCCCGAGTCGCAGGCGCAGTTCAAGGCGGGTGATTACACCGCCAGCTTGCAGACCCTGGCCGCGCTGCGCGGTCCGGTCGACGCCTTCTTTGATGACGTGATGGTCAACGCCGAAGAGATGGACCTGCGCCTCAATCGACAGGGCCTGCTGCAGAGCTTGCATCAGGCCATGAACCGGGTGGCCGATCTTTCGCGCCTGGCCTGAAGCGAGCCACCATGTCTGACCGCAAGCTCGTCATCCTCGATCGCGACGGCACCATCAACCTGGACCGCGACGACTTCGTCAAGTCGCCGCAGGAATGGGAGCCGCTGCCCGGCAGCCTGGAGGCCATCGCCCGCCTCAACCATGCCGGCTGGCATGTGGTGGTCGCCTCCAATCAATCGGGACTGGGACGCGGTCTGTTTGATATGGCCCACCTCAATGCGATGCACGACAAGATGCACAAATTGCTGGCTGCCGTTGGCGGGCGCATCGATGCGATTTTTTATTGCCCGCATGCGCCTGAAGACGATTGCGCCTGCCGCAAGCCGCGTGCTGGGCTGTTCGAGCAGATTGGCGCGCGCTTTGGCGTCTCGCTTAAAAGCGTGCCGGCCGTTGGCGACTCGCTGCGCGATTTGCTGGCCGGTGCAAGCGTCGGCTGCCAGCCGCATCTGGTGCTCACGGGCAAGTCCGCCGGGCTGACCCCCGAGCAGGCCTGGCTCCAAGGCTTGCCCGCAGGCTCGCGGGTGCATGCCGATCTGGCGGCCTTTGCCGATCACCTGATTGAGCGCGGCGCTGACGCGGCGCCCGCCTGAGCACCATGGCCTGGCTGCGCTCGATCTTGCATCTGCTTTGGATGGGGCTGACCGTGGTGCCCTGGGCGATGGCCGTGATCGTCGGCTCGCTGTTTCTGAGCAGTACGGCGGTGTACTGGATGTGCGCCGGCTGGCTGCGCTGGGCGGTGGCCGGTGCGCGTGTGATTTTGGGCATACAGGTGCGGGTCATCGGCTGGGAGAACCTGCCGACCGGGCAGACCAGCGCCGCGGTGCTGCTGGTCAAGCACCAGAGCACCTTCGAGACTTTTCTCATGCCCACCCTGATGCCCCATCCGCTGGCTTATGTGTTCAAGAAGGAATTGCTCTACGTGCCCTTTTTCGGCTGGGCCATGAGCCGGCTGGACATGATCCACATCGACCGCAGCAAGCGCAGCGAAGCTTTCAACAAGGTGGTGCAGCAAGGCCGGCGCCTGATGGAGCAGGGCGTGTGGGTGATTATGTTTCCCGAGGGCACGCGCATCGCTCGGGGCGAGCAGGGCAGCTACAAGACGGGCGGCGCCCGCCTGGCCATCGAATGCGGCGCCCCCGTCATTCCGGTGGCGGTGACCTCGGCCAAGTGTTGGCCGCGCAAGGCCCTGATCAAGCGGCCCGGCGTGGTCGATGTCTCGATCGGCCCGCCGATCGACAGCGCCGGCAGGCGAGCCGATGAGCTCATGCTCGAGGTGCAGACCTGGATCGAGGCCGAGATGCGCCGGCTTGACCCGCAGGCTTACACGAAGCCATGAGGCCCGCGTCGGTCTGCCACTAAACTGCCGGCCATGCGCAGCCTGCTGCAACTGACCCTCGATTTCTTTGCGGCCGATCCGTCGCCCCCGGCGCCGCCAGGCCCTGCCGCGAGCAGTCCAGCCCCGGACAAGACGGTGGCGCCTGAGCCGCACTACAGCCACCCGCAGGCCAACCGGAAGACCGTGTTGGCCGGGGTGCATGTGGCCTACGCCTTTCGCAGAGCGCGCCGGCGCACGATCGGTTTTTCGGTGGGGGCCGATGGCCTGGCCGTCAGCGCGCCGAGCTGGGTGCCCCTGCGTGAGGTCGAGAGCGCGGTGCAGGAGAAGGCCGACTGGATCGTGCGCAAGCTCAAGGAGACGCGGCAGCGCCAGGTGCAGCTCGAATCGGCCCGCATTGTCTGGCGCGATGGCGCGCAGCTGTCCTTGCTCGGCCAGCCGTTGACGGTGCGCCTGGACCCGGGTCATCACTATGCAAGAGGCGAGCAATTGCAGGGCGAGCCCGGCCATCAGTGTTTGATTCTGGGGCTGGCGCAGCAAGCTGCGCCCGAGCAAATCCGCGATGCAGCCCAGGCCTGGCTGATGCAGCGCGCCCGCAGCCACTTTGAGGAGCGGCTTCAACACTTTGCCCCCAGGCTGGGTGTGCAGTGGCGCCGGCTGGCGCTCAGCAGTGCCTCCACCCGCTGGGGCAGCGCAGCGGCCGACGGCTCGATCCGCCTGCACTGGCGGCTGATCCATTTCAGCCCGCAGGTGATCGACTATGTGGTGGTGCACGAGCTCAGCCATTTGCGCGTGATGGACCACAGCCCCCGCTTCTGGGAGACGGTGGGCGCAGTGGTGCCCGACTACCCCCAATTGCGGGCCCAGCTGCAACAGCAGTCGCTGGCGCAGTGGTAGGTCCAAACAGCGCGCCCGCCTGATCGGCATGCCGTCCATCGGCGCAGCATGAGGTCGCGGCATGTCATGGCCCTGGACTTGTTTAACGATCTTTAAAACTTCGGCTCGCGCCGCTTCATAGACTGTGGGCCCACAGAACTTGATGCATGGCCATGCCGTCCAAGCAAATCCTTTTGGTAGAAGACAACCCCGACCTGCTCGAGCTGACCCGAGGCGCGCTGCTCAGTGGTGGGGCGGACAGCCAGATCGTTTCGGTGCGCGACGGTCAGCAGGCGCTGGACTATCTTTGGGCTTGCGGCGCGCACCATGGGCGCGATGCCAGCGAGCAGCCGGCCTTGGTCATCCTGGATATGCACCTGCCTTGCCTGTCGGGTCTACAGGTGCTTGAGCGCCTGCGCGAGCACCCGCTGACCGCCATGGTTCCGGTGGTCATGCTCACGTCCTCGCGCGAGCCCGACGATGTGCGGGCCTGCTACCGCAGTGGCGCCAATGGCTATGTGGCCAAACCGCTGGCCTTTGCCCAGTACCGCCAGAAGGTGACCGCCTTGCGCGATTTCTGGCTCGGCGCCAACGAGACAGTGCCCTGCCTCTGAGCAGGGCCCCTGCGCGCTTTTCAGGCGGCGCTAAAGCGCAGCACGCCGCTGGCGTCGACCTCGCGCCTGAGTTGCCCCTGATGCCACAGCAGATTCAAATGCGCCATGCTTTCGCCCAGCGCAAAGGTGGTCTGGTGCACATCGAGCGTGCGCTTGAACATCACGCCCACGATCTCGGCGGCGCACTGCGGTTTTTCGCGGCAGGCGCGCAAGACCTCGTCCAGCCGGTCCTGGTGGTGCACCTGGAGTTGGCGCACCCGCTCGTGCAGTCCGGTAAAGGGCCGTCCATGCGAGGGCAGCACCAGGGTTTGCTCGGGCAGCGCCAGAAACTTCTTGAGCGAGTCCAGAAACAGTTGCAAGGGGTTGCCCTCAGGCTCGGTTTCGTAGACGCTGACATTGGTCGAGATGCGCGGCAGCACCATGTCGCCGCTAATGAGTAGCGGCTGCGGCAGGCTGGCGTCGTCGCAAAACAGCGCCATGTGCTCGGGCGAATGGCCGTAGCCGCTGATGCAGCGCCACGGGCGCGCACCGATGGTCAGCCGCTGGCCGTCCTGCAGTCGCCGGTAGTGAGCCGGCACGGCGGGCACCATGCGCGCGTAGTAGTCCTTGCGCTCGACCACGGTTGCGAGCACCTGCGCATCGAGGACGCCGTGGCGGGCAAAAAAATCGGCCGTGGCCTGTCCGCCAAACGAGTCCTGCTGGTTCGCGGCCAGCTGCGCCATCAGGTAGTCGCTCATGCTGATCCACAGCCGGGCATCGAAGCGCTCGCACAGCCAGTGCGCCAGCCCCAGGTGGTCCGGGTGCATGTGCGTGGCCAGCACGCGAACGATGGGCAGCCCGCCCATCTCACCGGCGATCACCTGCTCCCACTGCGCACGCGATTGGGGGCGGTCTACGCAGGTGTCGACCGCGCTCCAGCCGCGGCGCCCATCGACCTCATCGCGCAGCAGCCACAAGTTGATGTGGTCCAGGGCGAAGGGCAGTCCCATGCGCAGCCAGCGCACACCCGGGGCGATCTCAACGCTGGCGCCAGTTGCCGGCAGCGCCGTGCCCCAGGGGTAGTGCAAGGCGTCTTCGAGTGTGTTCATGGGGCGCGCAGGAACTGCGTTATATTTCGGTCACGGTTGACGTTTACGTAAACGTCATATTTGGCGATTGTAGGCAGTCCCTTGCAGCCCAGCTGTCGCCCATGTCACCCGCACCGCAATGGCCACCACTTTCACCATCAGCGACCTTGCCAAAGAATTTGACCTGACCACTCGGGCCATGCGCTTTTACGAGGACATGGGCCTGCTGCAGCCCAAGCGCGAAGGCCCGGGCGGGCGCAACCGCATCTACAGCGCCCGCGACCGCACGCGCTTGAAGCTCACGCTGCGCGCCAAGCGGCTTGGCCTGAGCCTGACCGAGGCCAAGGAAATCATCGACACCTACGAGAGCCCGCGCGACACGGCGCCGCAGCTGCGCAAGTTCCTGGTCATCTTGGACGGGCATAAACGGCAAATCGAAGAGCAGATGGCTGACTTGCAGGCCAATCTGGAAGAAATCAAAGCCCATGAGCGGGAGGCCCGAACCCTCCTGGGCAAGGCTGAAAAGCGCCAAGCGGCCTGATAACTTTTGCCGAAAGAGACCGACCATGACCACCACCCCAGCGCCCAATGCCTTGTTCGAGCGCGTGCAGGCCAGTTTTTTACGGCAAGGCCTGTTGCTCGGCCTAGGTGTGCGCCTGCTGCGCGTCGAGCCCGGCTTGTGTGAATTGGCCCTGCCCTATTCGGACAAGGTCACGCAGCAGCAAGGCGGTTTTCATGGCGGCGCCATCGGCGCTTTGGCCGACGTGGCCGGAGGCTACGCTGCGCTGACCACCGCGCCCGAGGGCATGGAGGTCACCACGGTCGAATACAAGATCAACTTCATGAACGCTTTTCAGGGTGGCGAGTTGCGCGCCATTGGGCGGGTGGTCAAGGCTGGGCGGCGGGTGATTGTCACCACGGCCGAGGTGGTCCACCTCAGCGATGGCCAGCGCCGCGACTGCGCCATCATGCAGCAGACCCTG
>CANHBU010000137.1 GCA_947458345.1 Comamonadaceae bacterium | reverse complement strand
TGGTGCTTGAACTGCCGCGTCAGGGTGTCGTTGTAGAGCGCGTATTGACGCTCGACCAGCTCGTGGGCTGCGGCCGCAAGCTCAACGAAGACGGGATCAGATGCGCCGCCGCTGCGCGCTGCGCTCATGTGCGGCGCCATCCTGACCTCAAAAAACTCGTCGAGGTTGGACGAGACGATGCACAGATAACGCAGCCGCTCTAGCAGGGGCACGTCCTCGCGGGTGACCATCGCCAGCACTCGCTCGTTAAAAGCCAAAATGCTGCGGTCGCGGTCGAGCAAAACCACGGGCGGCGCCGCTGCGAGGCGAGCGCCCTCAGATGAAACACTGCGAGCCGAATCAGAATTCATAAATGCCCTGAGGCTCCAACACCAAACGCCAAGCAAACAATTGAGGATACCCCCTGAGGCTCCCATACCAGAGGCCAAGCATGCAATCTAGGACGGCCCTTTGGCCCCCGACACCAGACACCAGGCCCCGAGCTTTAAATTTAGGACACCCGTGTTACGGTTTCATGACAGTCGGCCTGGACCGAGCCCGAAGCCAGGAAATGTCGACGGTACCGCGCCGGCAAGTCCTGCGTGCGCATCATCATGGGCAGATCGGCAGTATTGAAGTCCGGATCCCAGGCCGGCGGACCTAGCAGCTTGGCACCCAAACGCAGGTACCCCTTGATCAAGGCGGGCGGCTCGACCCGCGGGCCGTCGTCAAACTCGTGCACCGGCAAGGCCAGGCGCGGCAGCACCTGGCAGTCCAGCGGCGCCATATGGTTGCGCCGCAGCTGATGCCAAATACTGGCTGCCGAGCGGGCACTGACGGCGCCCTGGTGCCACATCGGGATACTGGCGCAACCGATCATGATTTCAAGAGCGTTGCGCTGCATGAACTGGGCGAGCGCGCCCCACAGGGCCAAAATCACGCCGCCGTGCCGATGGTCGGGATGCACGCAGCTACGACCGAGCTCAACCATGCGGCTGCGCAGGCCGCGCAGGCGCGTCAGGTCAAATTCGAGGTCCGCATAGAAACTGCCCACCCGGGCGGCCTGCTCTGGTGTGAGCACGCGGTAAGTTCCGATGACCGCACCGCTCGCGCCATCGCGCACCAGCAGGTGTTCGCAGTAATCGTCAAACAGGTCGACGTCATGGCCGGGTAAGGGCCCCGAAAGCCGCGCGCCCATCTCGCCGGCAAAGACTTGGTAACGCAGCCGCTGGGCCTGCCTCACCTCGTCCTGATGCCGAGCCCAGCTGACAGCAATGCCGCTGTGGCTCCAAGCAGGGTTCTCATCGGCTGGCTCAGAGCTGCGATGAAGCCCCCCCCGGGGCAGTTGAACGATGGACAAGGGCTCGGTCGGGCTGGGCAGTTCTTTCATGGTGTCTCAGGTTTCAATCGTTGAAGCGGGCATCGGCCTGGAAAGTCAAGGAGGGGCAAGTGCCGCGAGTGGGGCTGCCAAGGCCGCGTAGACCGCCTGGCGTAAGGGCCAGATACTGGGCCGTGCGACGCAAAATTTCCCGGGCAGCAGCCGACAAGGCCACGGCTCCAGACGCAGGCCAGGGGCCCGCGGTGGCGGGCCGGCCTAGGGACTTTGTTTTCAAGCTCATGGTGCTGCGCTCCTGCCGGTGAGTCAGTGACGCAATTGTTGGGCGTGCAAACGAAACTCTCGTGTCGGTTTCATGGCAGTTTGATGACGCGCAAGACGCTCGAGTTGCAAGTCAGCGGCTGGGTCCACAATGCGTCTACAGTCCAGCGAAGGCCTGACGCAGCAAGCTCTCTATGGCATCGACCACACCACGCACTGTCATCGCGCTAGGCCTGGCCCAACTGTTGGCCTGGGGCTCGAGCTACTACCTGCCGGCGATGCTGGCCGCGCCCATCGCGCGCGAGCTCGGATTGGCCAACAGCCTGGTCTTTGCCGCCTTTTCCTGGGCCTTGGTGGTTGCGGCGGTGTTCGGGCCATTGGCTGGCTGGGCCATTGACCGCATGGGTGGCCGGCGGGTGCTGATGGCGGCCAGTGGGGTGTTTGCCGCTGGCCTGGTGGCCCTGGGCTGCGCCCAAGGGCCGGTCGGTCTGTTTCTGGCCTGGACCTTGCTCGGCGTGGGCATGGCGGCGGGGCTTTACGAAGGTGCTTTTGCCACGCTGGTGCAAATTTTCGGTACCCAATCGCGCGGACCGATCACCGGCATCACGCTGATCGCCGGTCTGGCCAGCACAGTGGGCTGGCCGGTCTCGGCGGCTCTGCAAGGCGAGTTGGGCTGGCGCGCGACCTGCCTGACCTGGGCGGGGGCGCACCTGCTGATCAATCTGCCGCTGTACGCCGCAATGCTGCCGCGGCAGCCATCATCGCCGGCTCAAGCGCCCGTGCAGCCCGCATTTGAAGGGTTTGGTGAGCCGCAAATCCCAAATCTTAGGCCCGAGCAAAAGCGCCGCGCGGCTGTGCTGCTGTCGACCACTTTCGCCCTGACCTGGTTCATCAGCACTGCCATGGCCGCGCACCTGCCGCAGCTGCTGCAGGCCCACCATATCGGCCTGGGCTCAGCTCTCCTGATCGCCGCCTTGATCGGGCCGGCCCAGGTTGCAGGTCGCCTGCTCGAATACACCACACTGCGCCAGATTCACCCGCTGCTGTCAGCTCGCCTGGCCGCGGCCATGCATCCCCTGGGCGCCGCTTTGCTGCTGATCCTGGGCGCTCCCGTCGGGGTCCTGTTTGCACTGCTGCACGGCGCAGGCAACGGCATCCTGACGATCGCCAAGGGCACGCTGCCGCTGGCGCTGTTCGGCCCGCAAGGCTATGGCATGCGGCAGGGCCTGCTGATGGTGCCGGCGCGCTTTGCCCAGGCCCTTGCCCCCTTTGCCTTTGGGCTGGCCCTGGACCACTGGGGCGCGCAGGCGCTTTGGCTGTCGGTGCTGCTGGGCTTGCTGTGCCTGGCCGCGCTGCTCGCGCTGCCCGATCAGTCAGCGCGCTGATGCCCTGGGCAGGGCGCAGGAGCGGCTCACACCGCCTCCTCAGCCAGCTTCATCTGCTCGGCCGCCAAAGCCGCCACTTGGGCCGGCGGCAGGCTCTTGAGCCGGTGGTCGCTCCAGACGCGCCGCCAGCGCCTGGCACCCACCTGACCGGAGCGCAGGCCCAACATGTGGCGCGCCACCATGGCCCAAGGCAGGCCGACCTGAGCCTGCATGTAGCGCACCATGGCCTCCTCGACCTCCTCGCAGTTCAAGGGCCGGTCGGCATCGCCAAAAAAACGGGCGTCCCAGCTGGCCAGCCACCCGGGGTGGTGATAAGCCTCCCGGCCTATCATCACGCCGTCGACATGGACCAGTTGCTCATGCACCTGCTCTTCGGTGGTGATGCCGCCATTGATCACGATGACCAGATCCGGAAAATCGCGCTTGAGCTTGTGCACCAGCTCGTAGCGCAGCGGCGGGATCTCGCGATTTTCTTTCGGGCTCAGGCCCTGCAGCCAGGCATTGCGGGCATGCACGATGAAGGTCTGGCACCCGGCCTGGCTGACCTGGCCGACGAAGTCGCGCACGAAGTCATAACTGTCCACGCGGTCGATGCCAATACGGTGCTTGACCGTCACCGGCACACTGACGGCGTCACGCATGGCCTTGACACCATCGGCCACCGTAGCGGGCTCGGCCATCAGGCAAGCGCCGAAAGCACCACGCTGCACCCGCTCGCTTGGGCAGCCGCAATTGAGGTTGATCTCGTCATAGCCCCATTGCTCGCCGAGCCGGGCCGCCCGCGCCAAATCCGCCGGCTCGCTACCGCCGATCTGCAAGGCCAGCGGGTGCTCGGACTCGTTGAAATCCAGATGCCTGGGCACATGACCGTGCAGCAAGGTATCGGTGGTGATCATCTCGGTGTAGAGCAGCGCGCGCTTGGACAGCAGGCGATGGAAATAGCGGCAATGCCGATCGGTCCAATCCATCATCGGCGCGACAGACAGGCGCCAGGGGCTCGGGGGAGGCGGCAGTGCAGACGAGGCGTTGCTCACGGTCAATCTTTTACAGCGTAAAGACCAATTGTCGCCCAGCCGCGTGTGGGTCGGCCGCAGGCCGTGCCAGCCAATGCGCGCCCTCAGCACTCGCGGCAGGACAGCGCAGCCAAGTCGACACAGGGCTGCCCCTGGCAGCAGTTGTCTGTCAAATAGGCCAGCAAGGCGTTCATGCGCGCAAATTCGGCGCGGTAGATAAGAAATTTGCCCTCGCGCTGCTGGGTGATCAACTGCGCGTGCAGCAATTCCTTGAGGTGAAAGGACAGGGACGATGCGAGCACCTCAAGCCGCAAGGCCAACTCACCGGGCCGCAGGCCCTCGGGGCCCGCTGCCACCAGCGTCCGAAAGATGGCCAAACGGGTGGCCTGCGACAGCGCCGCCAATGACCTTAGCGCATCGATCTCGTTCATGCTGCAGTCCGATCCAAGCCGCGCTGCAGCGGCAGCCGCAAGGTGATGACCCAGCAAGCCAGCAGCATCAGGGCCGAGCCGATCAGCGCGTACAGCAGCCCGCCCCATTGGTAAAGCACACCCGAGAGCAAGGTGCCCAGAAAACGGCCCAGCGCATTGGCCGCGTAATAAAAGCCCACGTCTTCGGCGGCCTTTTCGCTGCCCGCATAGGCCAAGATCAGATAGGAGTGGACGGACGAATTGACCGCAAACGCAAAGCCAAAAACCGCCAGGCCACCGACCACCACCCACTGCAACTGGGCGACCTCGACGAACACCGCCGCAGCCAGCAGGGCCGGCACCAGGGCCAGTGCGGCCGACCAGGCGCGTGCGGCCGGCACCTCGCTGCTCAAGCCGTCGGCGCTGCGCCGCACCAACTGCGGCGCCAGCGCCTGCACTGCGCCATAGGCCATGGTCCAGGCGGCCAAGAAAGAGCCGACCATGGTAAAGCTCCAGCCCGCGCTGTAGAGAAACACCGGCAGGCTGACCACAAACCAGACATCGCGCGCGCCAAACAAGGCCACCCGGGCGGCAGCCAGGGCGTTGATGCCTGAATTTTTTGCAAACAGCTCGCGCGCTGACTTCGAGGCGCGGCCCTTGCCCATGAGCTGGGGCAGGGTCAGCAGCACCGCGGCAAGCACCACAGCCAGCAAAGCGGCCATGCACCACAGCGATCCTTCGAATCCCAGCGTCTGCAGCAACAGGCCGCCGGCAAAAAAGCCCAGCCCCTTCATGGCGTTCTTGCTGCCGGTGAACCAGGCCACCCACTTGAAGAGCTGCCCCTGCCCGCCTTGCTGCTGCATGCCGGCCTGCGTGATCTTGATGGCCGACTTGCTCGCCGTCTTGGTCAAGTCCTTGGCCACGCCGCACACGCCTTGCGCGGCCACCACCCAGGCCACCGACAGCGCCACGCTCCAATGCGGCTGCAGCAGCGACAGCAACACAAAGCCGGCGATTTGCGTGCTCAAGCCCACCACCAGCATGCGGGTGATGCCATAGCGCGCCGCCAGCCAGCCGCCCAGTAAATTGGCCGCGATGCCAGCGGCCTCATAGAGCAGGAATAAAAACGCCAAGGTCATCGGCGAATAACCGAGCTTGTAAAAGTGCAACAGCACCAGCATGCGCAGCGCGCCATCGGTCAGCGTGAAGCCCCAGTAGGCGGCCGTAACGATGGCGTAATGACGCACCGCGCTTTGCATCACAGGCCTTGCTGCTCGAGATGGCAGGCCAGATCGACCATGCGGCAGGCGTAGCCCATCTCGTTGTCGTACCAGGCGTAGACCTTGAGCAGCGTGCCATCGGTAACCAGGGTCGAGGGCGCATCGACGATGGCGCTGCGGGTGTCACGCGCGTAATCGGCGCTGACCAGGGGCCGCTCTTCATAGCCCAAAATGCCCGCCAGAGCTCCGGCTGCG
>CANHBU010000136.1 GCA_947458345.1 Comamonadaceae bacterium | reverse complement strand
CGACTGGCTGCATGCGCAGGTCGCCCAGCGCATGTTTGAGCGGCTGCAGTGGATACGCGCCAAGCCGCAGGCCTGGACCCATTGGGCGCCGCTGAACACGGGCACTGAGGTCAACCGCCTGTTGCTGGCCGAGCTCGGCCAGCGGGCCAGTTTGCTCGAGACCAGCGACGCGCGCCAGACGCTGGCACGCCAGCTGTATGCGCCCGCTTGGTGGCACTGGCGGGGCCGGCAGTTGGCCTGGCAAGAGCCGCCTCAGCAGTCGCAGGACATGGTCTGGGCCAATTTGGTGCTGCACACGCAACTGGACCCGCAGGCCTTGCTGCTGCGCTGGCATGGCCTGCTGCAGGTCGACGGTTTCCTGATGTTTTCCTGCCTGGGTCCGGACACTGCGGTCGAGATGCGCGTGCTCTACGACGAGTTGGGCTGGCCTGCGGCCGGCGCGCAGCTGACCGATATGCACGATTGGGGCGACATGCTGGTCGCTTGCGGCTTTGCCGAGCCGGTGATGGACATGGAAAGGCTCACCCTGACCTTCGATTCGGGCGAGCGCCTGCTGGCCGAGTTGCGTCAGTGGGGCCGAAATGTGCATCCGCAGCGCTTTGCCGGTTTGCGTGCCCGCCCCTGGAAGCAGCGTTTGTTGCAGGCGATCGAGCAGCGCTGGCCACGCCGCAGCGATGGTCGGCTGGGCCTGACGGTCGAGTTGGTCTACGGCCATGCCTTGCGCGCCCCCCTGCGTCTGAAAGCCGATGCGGTGACCGCTTTACCGCTGCAGGACATGCGCGACATGCTCAAGGGGTCAAGGCCACGATAGCCGCTCGGCCCAGCGCTGAGCCGGTACACTTTGCGGCGTGCTCAGTCAGCTCGGCGCTGCGGCCGAAGTTGACGCGCACGGCGGTATTTTCCGCTGCCGCACGGTTGTGCGACTTTGGTAGACAAGAACGTGTCTTCTGCGGTTCATCCCTTTCGTCTGGCCACGCCCGATGGTCACGCCCTGGATCTCCAGTGGTCGCTCAAGCGCAATTGCAGCCTCAGCCCGGCACAGCTGCTGCGCTTTTACATCGGCCTGTGCCTGCTGTCGCTCTCGATTGCCACGGCGTTTTGGTTTTCTGGCGCGCGCATGGTCATGCCTTTTGCGTGGCTCGAGCTCATCGCAGTGGGCGCCGCCTTGCTGGTTTACGCCCGCCACGCTTGTGATGGCGAAAAAATCACGCTGCAGGGTCCGGTGCTGGTCGTCGAGCGCGACCACGGGCGGCGCAGCGAGCGCACCGAGTTTGACCGCCAGTGGGTGCGCATTGAGCCGTGCAGCGGCGACGGATCGCTGATCGAAGTGTCCGGGCAGGGGCGCAGTGTGCTGGTGGGGCGCCACCTGCGGCCCGAGCTACGGCCCGCGCTGGCACGCGAGATCCGATTGGCTTTGCGAGGCGCTTGAAAGCTGACGCCAAACTTTCGCCAGCCCTGTGGCCCGCGCTCTGGCGGCTGCCTATAATCCCGGGGTTTGACTGGCACTTGATACTTCTAGAAAAGCACAGACGATGAACAACACCCAGGGCATGAGCATGAAACGCGCGCAAGCGCTGGTCCCCTTCTTCGGCGATGTTGCGCTGCGCGCCTCAGTCAAGGCCAGCTGCGCCTTGACGCTCGCGGCCGTGGCGGGTACGGCGTCAGCCTCCACGTTCAACCTGCCCGGCGGCCCGCAGCCCTTCCAGCTCAACCTGCCGGTGCCCGCCACCCGCATCGCAGCCGAGCAAAACTGGCTGCACTGGGCCATGATGATCATCTGCTTGGTGATCTTCGTGGCGGTCTTCGGTGTGATGTTTTATTCCATCTGGAAGCACCGCAAGTCGCTCGGCCACAAGCCGGCCACCTTCCATGAGTCCACCGCCGTCGAGATCGCCTGGACGATCGTTCCCTTTCTCATCGTGATCGGCATGGCCCTCATGGCCACCAAGCTCTTGGTGGCCCAAAAAGACACGACCAATGCCGACCTGACGATCAAGGTCACCGGCATCCAGTGGAAGTGGGGCTACGAATACATCAAGGGCGAAGGCGAGGGCATTGCCTTTGTCTCGACCTTGGACGCCAGCCACCGCGCGATGAGCGATGCGGGCGGACCCAAGAAAGGTGAGATCGTGAGCGACTACCTGCTCAAGGTCGACAAGCCGCTGGTCGTGCCGGTCAACCAAAAGATCCGCATCATCACCACGGCCAACGACGTGATCCACGCCTTTGCCGTGCCTCAGTTTGGCATCAAGCAAGACGCCATCCCAGGCTTCGTGCGCGACACCTGGTTTCGCGCCGACAAGACCGGCGACTTTTACGGTCAGTGCCAGGAGCTTTGCGGCAAAGAGCACGCCTACATGCCCATTCATGTCAAGGTGGTCACCCCCGAGCAGTACAGCGCCTGGGTCACGGAGCGCCAAAAGGAAGCTGCGGCCAAGGCCGATGATCCCAGCAAGGTCTGGCAGCAGGCCGATCTGGTGGCACGCGGCGAGAAGGTCTATGCCGCCAACTGCGCCGCTTGCCACCAAGCCAGCGGCAAGGGTGCCGGCCCGATCAAGGCGCTCGACGGCTCGGCCATCGTGCTCGATGCCGATCACCTCAAAACCACCAATATCTTGCTCAACGGCGCTGCCGGCGGCGCCATGCCGGCTTGGAAGCAGCTGAGCGACACCGAAATCGCAGCCGTCATCACTTATGCCAAGAACACCTGGTCCAACAAGACCGGTCAAGTGGTGCAGCCGGCCCAGGTGCAGGCCGCGCGCAAGTAAAGCGCAGCGTTCGAAGAGTTCATACAAAAGGGTAGCGTCATGAGTGCAGTTCTAGATCACCACGATCACGATCACGATCACCATGCCCCCACCGGGTGGCGTCGGTGGGTGTTTGCAACCAATCACAAGGACATCGGCACGCTCTATCTGCTGTTTGCCTTTGCCATGCTGATGATCGGTGGCGTGCTCGCCTTGCTCATTCGCGCCGAGCTGTTTCAGCCCGGTCTGCAGGTGGTCAACCCTGAGCTGTTCAACCAGCTCACCACGATGCACGGGCTGATCATGGTCTTCGGTGCCATCATGCCGGCCTTTGTGGGCTTTGCGAACTGGATGATCCCGCTGCAGATCGGCGCCTCGGACATGGCTTTTGCCCGCATGAACAACTTCAGCTTCTGGCTGATGATTCCTGCGGCCATCATGCTCGCCGGCTCCTTTTTCATGCCCGGCGGCGCGCCCGCTGCGGGCTGGACGCTGTATGCGCCGCTGACGCTGCAGATGGGCCCGTCCATGGATGCGGGCATCTTTGCCCTGCACATCCTGGGCGCCTCTTCCATCATGGGCTCGATCAACATCATCGTGACCATCTTGAACATGCGCGCCCCGGGCATGACCTTGATGAAGATGCCGATGTTCGTCTGGACCTGGCTGATCACCGCCTACCTGCTCATTGCCGTGATGCCAGTGCTTGCCGGTGCCATCACCATGACGCTGACTGACCGTCATTTCGGCACCAGCTTCTTCAACCCCGCAGGCGGCGGCGACCCCGTGATGTACCAGCACATCTTCTGGTTCTTCGGCCACCCCGAGGTCTACATCATGATCTTGCCGGCCTTCGGCATCGTCAGCCACATCATTCCGGCCTTTGCGCGCAAGCGTCTGTTCGGCTATGCCTCCATGGTGTATGCCACGGGCTCGATTGCGATTTTGAGCTTCATCGTCTGGGCGCACCACATGTTCACCACCGGCATGCCAGTGACCGGTCAGCTGTTTTTCATGTACGCGACCATGCTCATTGCCGTCCCGACCGGGGTCAAGGTGTTCAACTGGATCGCCACCATGTGGAAGGGCTCGATGACTTTCGAGACACCTATGCTGTTTTCGGTGGGCTTCTTGTTCGTCTTCACCATGGGCGGCTTCACCGGCCTGATCTTGTCGATCGCGCCGGTCGACACACAGCTGCAAGACGGCTACTACGTGGTGGCCCACTTCCACTACGTGCTGGTGGCCGGTTCCCTCTATGCCATGTTCGCCGGCTTTTACTACTGGGTGCCCAAGTGGACGGGCGTCATGTACAACGAGACGCGCGGCAAGATCCATTTCTGGTGGTCGCTGATCTCCTTTAACGTGACCTTCTTCCCGATGCACTTCCTGGGCCTGGCCGGTATGCCGCGCCGTTATGCCGACTACCCGATGCAGTTCACTGACTTCAATATGTGGGCTTCCGTGGGCGCCTTTGGCTTCGGGTTTGCGCAGGTCTACTTCTTCCTGTTCATCGTGCTGCCGGTCATGCGCGGGGTCGGTGAAAAGGCCCCTGCCAAGCCCTGGGAGGCGGCCGAGGGCTTGGAGTGGGAAGTGCCTTCCCCAGCGCCTTTCCACACTTTCGAGACCCCACCGAAGCTCGATGCGACAGCCACCCGCGTGATCGGCTGATTGCTCATGACACCACAGCAGGGCAAGAGCAACCGCCGCCTGGGCTTGATCCTGGCGTCGGTGGCCTTGGTGTTTTTTCTGGGTTTTATGGCCCGCGTCGTCTTTCTCGGAGGCTAAAGCCCTGCCATGCTCTTGCGCCGTGACAATCTGCGGATGCTGGGAAAACTCAGCGTGATCACGCTGGGAATGTTCGCCTTCGGTTATGCACTGGTGCCCATTTACCGTCACATCTGTGAAGCCCTGGGCATCAACGTCCTGGCCGTTGCCGAGCGCCGCGTGCCCGGTGTGGCGCCATCGCTGCCGGCCAACACGCAGGTCGACACCACCCGCACCATCACCGTCGAGTTTGATGCCAATGCGCGTGGCCCCTGGGACTTCAAGCCGGCGATGCGCTCGGTTCAGGTGCACCCGGGCGAATTGGCCACGGTGATGTATGAGTTCCAGAACATGCAGAACCGGACCATGGCCGCACAGGCCATTCCCAGTTATGCGCCGCGCCAGGCTTCGCCGCATTTCAACAAGCTCGAGTGTTTCTGCTTCAATCAGTACACGCTGGCGCCCGGTGAGAAAAAGCAGTGGCCGGTGGCTTTTGTGATCGATCCGAAGTTGCCCAAAGACGTCACGACCATCACCTTGTCTTACACCTTCTTTGAAGTCGGCGGCAAGACGCCCCCAGCGCCTGCCGGATCGGTTGGCGTGGGCAAGTCGGCGATGGCCAAGCCTGTGCTGGCCTTGGGCTCATGAGCCCAACGCCGGTCCCCGCGCTGGTGTCCTGGTGGGCAACGGTCAGGACTGTGGCTTGGTCTTTTTTGGGGCTGCGGGCGCGTCAGGGGCTTGAGCGCGATGCGCAGCAGATCAAGCCGCTGACGGTGCTGGTGGTCGGATTTGTGGGTGTGTTTGTTTTTGTTGGGGCCCTGGCCGCCTTGGTCCACTGGATCGTGCCGGGTTGATGGGGCGGGAGCGTCGTCGCTGCTGGCGGCGGTGGAGTTTGGGTTTTTGTCGAGTTTTTGAGTATTAGAGGAAAGAGCATGTCTTCAGCTGCACATGGCGCAACGCCTTACTACTACGTGCCCGGCCCGTCGCGCCATCCCGTCATGGCCGCCATCGGCCTGTTCTTTGTGATCCTGGGCGCTGGCCAGTGGATCAACGGCGCCGGCTGGGGTGCCTACAGCCTGCGCTTTGGCCTGCTGTTTTGGCTTGGCGTGCTCTATCAGTGGGTTCGCGACGCGATCGCCGAGAGCGAGGGCGGACTCTATGGTGAGCGCATCGACATGTCGTTTCGCTGGAGCATGAGCTGGTTCATCTTCTCCGAAGTGATGTTCTTTGGCGCCTTTTTCTCGGCGCTGTGGTGGGCCCGGGCACACGCCCTGCCCGCGCTGGGCAGCCTGGACAACGCGCTCTTGTGGCCTGACTTTCGGGCCATCTGGCCCACGGCCGAGGTCG
>CANHBU010000135.1 GCA_947458345.1 Comamonadaceae bacterium | reverse complement strand
GCATCGACCCGCTGGCCCACCTCGACGCGCGGCCAGCAGTGGCCGAGATCGAAGCCATTGGCCGGGTGCTGACCCTGGCCGAATGGACCGGCGCGCGGGTGCACATCGCCCACCACAGCGCCGCTGACTCGCTCTTTCTGCTGCGCCAGGCCAAGGCGCGCGGCGTCGATGTCACCGCCGAAACCTGCCCACAGTACATGCTGCTCAACACCGAGCACATGCGCAAGCTCGCTGGCGTGATGCGGGTCAACCCGCCGATCCGCGAGCCGCGTCACAACCAGCCGCTGTGGGACGCGCTGGTCGAAGGCGTGCTCGACATGATCGCCACCGACCACGCACCCCACACGCCCGAAGAAAAAACCCGGACCAATATCTGGGAGTGCGATTGCGGCTTTCCAGGGGTGGAGACGCAAATGCCGCTCATGCTCACAGAAATCAACAAGGGCCGCGCCAGCCTGATGGACTATGTCAAGTGGAGCTCGGTCAACCCGGCCAAAGCCTGGGGCCTGTACGGCACCAAGGGCGTGATCGCAGTGGGCGCCCATGCCGACATTGCTTTCGTGGACATGGGCTTGTCCGGCACCCTCTCCCAGGGCAGGCTGCAAAGCATCAGCAAAATCTCGCCCTGGCACGGCCGCAGCGTCCAGGGCTACCCCATCCATACCCTGCTGCGCGGCCGCTTCGTGATGCGAGACGGCCAGCTGGTGAGCGATGCCGCTGGTTGGGGGCGCAACATCAAGCCCATCCAGAAGATGCCCACACCCAAGCCGCGCAATACCGAGCACTACAGCCGCGCCATCGTCAAGGCCAGCGCCCACGAAAGCCAGCCATGAGCAAGCCGCTGATTGAACTCTCAAGCGTGAGCCTGCAGTACGCCAACGGCACGGTGGCGCTGGAGAGCACCGACCTGAGCATAGACCAGGGCGATTTTGTGGCCCTGGTAGGCCCCAGCGGCTGCGGCAAATCGACCATCCTCAAGCTGGTGGCCGGACTCTTGAGGCCGAGCGCCGGTGCGGTGGTGGTGGGCGGACGCGAGGTCGGCGCTGCCGGCCAACGCGATGCCTTTGCCTCTGGCATACGGCTGGGCCTGGCGTTTCAGAACCCGACCATGCTGCCCTGGCTGAGCATCCGCGAGAACGTCATGATCCCGCTCAAAATCGTCGAGCCCTTTCGGCAGGACTACGCGCGCAAGAAGAAGGGCGAGTTCGCCGATCGCGCCGACGCCCTGCTGGCCCAGGTTGGGCTCAAGGGCTTTGCCGACAAGCGGCCCTGGCAGCTCTCAGGCGGCATGCTGCAGCGCGCCTCGCTGTGCCGCGCCCTCATCCACGAGCCACAACTGCTGCTGCTCGATGAGCCCTTTGGTGCACTTGATCAATTCACCCGCGAAGAGCTCTGGGCCATCATGCAGGACTTGTGGATCAAGACCCGACCAACGGTGCTGCTGGTCACGCATGACCTGCGCGAATCGGCCTACCTGGCCACCCGCATCTGCGTCATGTCCTCGCGGCCCGGCCGCATCATTGAAGACTGCCCGGTGCCCTTCGAGCGGCCGCGCACGGTGGCCATGAGCTATGCGCCCGAATTCAGCGAACTGGTCCAGCAACTGCGCATGCGCATCGCACATGCCCGATCCGAAGGAGTCACCGCATGAACAAGCTATCGCCTGCGGCCCAGCAAAACCTGCTGAGCCTCTTGACCCTGATCGGATTTTTTGCGCTTTGGGAGCTGGCCTGCGTGGCCTTCAATGTCTCCAGCCTGATCCTGCCCAAGCCCAGCCAGATCGCCATGGTGCTGATCACCAAAATGCCGCTGCTGTGGCCGCACACCGCGCAGACGCTCTACACCACCTTGGTGGGCTTTGGCATCGGCGTGGCGGTGGGCATTGTGCTGGGCATGCTGATCGGCTCGTCCAAGCTGGCCTACAACGTGGCCTACCCCCTGCTGGTGGGATTTTCCAGCATCCCCAAGGTGGCGGTGGTGCCGATCTTCGTGGTCTGGTTTGGCGCGGGCACCGTGCCGGCCATCCTGACTTCGGCGGTGATCAGCATCTTCCCGGTGGTGGTCAATGTGGCCACCGGCCTGGCTTCGACCGAGCCCGAGCTTGAAGACGTGCTCAAGGTGCTGGGCGCGAGCAAGCGCGACCTGCTGTGGAACGTCGGCCTGCCGCGCGCCCTGCCCTATCTGTTTGCTTCGCTCAAGATCGCCATCACCCTGGCTTTCGTCGGCACGGTGCTCTCAGAAACCGTGGCGGCCAACCGCGGCATCGGCAATGTGATGATGATTGCCAGCGGCAACTTTGACGTGCCCATGGTGTTTGCAGGCCTCTTCATTCTGGCTGGGCTGGGCATCTCGCTGTATGCCGTCTCGTCTTTTGTCGAGCGGCGCATGACCGGCTGGAGCCAGCGCAAATCCGAAATGGCCATGGCCTGAACCCTGATCGAAACCTCACACCATGAACCCTCTGATCGCCATCGACGTGGCCGGACATCGCCTGATCGCCCGCGCGCACCCCCAGGCGCCCCAAACTGTGGCCGCCTTCCTCAAGCTGCTGCCCTACAAGCAAAAATTCATCCACGTGCGCTGGAGCGGCGAAGGTGTGTGGGTGCCGCTGGGCGAATGGTCGCTCGGGGTGGGCTTTGAAAATCACAGCAGCCACCCCTCGGTGGGAGACATCTTGTTCTACCCCGGCGGCTACAGCGAGACCGAAATCATCATGGCCTACGGGCCCTGCAGCTTTTCCAGCAAGATGGGACAGCTGGCCGGCAACCACTTCTTGACCGTGGTCGACGGCCGCGAGCAATTGCCCGAGATCGGTCGCAAAGTGCTTTGGGAAGGGGCGCAGGAGGTGGTGTTCTCCAAACTCTAAAAACGGGCTGCGCCGCAAGGGCCGGCACCGCCCGCTCGAGCGGCAATGCCCGTAAACTCTGGCCACGGCAAGCGGGGCCGCCGTCCCGCTGGACTTGGGTTGGAGATGAAGGTACTCCTGGTTGAAGACGAGCAGCGCATTGCTGACTTCGTCACCAAGGGCTTTTGCGCAGCCGGCCATCAGGTCACCCATGCCCCGGATGGCGAACAGGGCCTGCAGCGCATCAACGGCGAGCAATATGACGTGATCATCCTGGACCTGATGCTGCCCGTCAAAGACGGCATCGAGGTTTTGCAGACCCTGCGCCAAAGCGACGCCTTGACGCCGGTGGTCATCCTCAGCGCCAAAGTCGAACTCGAAGATCGCCTCAAGGGCTTTGAGGTCGGCGCTGACGACTACGTGCCCAAGCCCTTTTTCGTCGAAGAGTTGATTGCGCGCGCCCAGGTCTTGGTCGCCCGCCGAGACGGCACCACCGCATCGAACTTGCAGGTCGGAGGACTCAGGCTCGATCGCGTCAAGCGCGAAGTGTCTTGGACCGAAGGATCGGCCGCGCTGAGCACGCGCGAATACCGCCTGCTCGAATTGCTGATGCGCTCGCCCGACAACATTTTTTCGCGCCAGCAGATCCTGCGCCAGGTCTGGGACATCGGCTTTGATCCGCAAACCAATGTGGTGGACGTCTGCATCCAGCGCGTCAAGCGCAAGATGGAGGCCGGCACCGAGCTGCACGGCGTGACGATTGAATCGGTACGGGGGGTGGGCTACCGCATGAAGCGGCAGGGCAGCGATGCGTAAGTCCTTCAAACTGCGCCTGCTCATCCAGATTTTTTTGGCGTGCACTATCGTGATTCTGGCCAACCGCCAGATCGCGCAATACCTCCTGTCGACCCAGCTGGCCGATCGCCTTCACCTGCAAATGGGCCAGGCCCTACAGCGCTGCAGCCAGCATTTTTCAGATCCGTCCGAATACCTGCTGTGCAATGCCCGCCTGGAGCAAGGCAACCTCACGGCCTGGTTGGCCGATCGTCACGTGCTGTGCCCCGCCATCGTGGAGGGTCAGGCCCAAGACCAAGCTTGCCAAGCCATGCGCGAGGGCGCCATTTGGAGCTCAAAACCATCAGGTCTGGATGCGTCCATCGAGTTTGCGCAGCACCCCATTGAGCGCGAGGACTGGATTGCGGTGCGTCAAGCGCAAATGCCTCAGGGCCCCATGATCTTGCTGGCCAAATCGAATGTTTCGCAGTTCCAGGCGCAAATTTGGTCGCTGCGAGACCGCAACCTCGTCTACGTCTTGCCGGTCATCTTGACGATGCTGCTGCTTGTGACCTGGTATATGGCCTATGTTGCGCTGCGCCCGATACGGCAGCTCGAAAAGTCCATGTCGGATCTGACGCTCGAAAACCTCACGCATGTGCGTGTGGCCGACGCGGAGTTTCGTGAATTTCAGAGCTTTGTAGCGATTTACCAGGATCTGCGGACGCGGCTCAACGAAAGCTTTAACAAGGCACGGCGATTCGCTGGCGATGTGTCGCACGAACTGCGCACGCCGCTGACGATCTTGCGCGGCCAAGCTGAGCAATTGATTCGGCAGCTGCCCGTGGGTTCCGAGGCGCAGGTCCAGGTGCGCGTGATCAGCGACGAGATCGAAAGATTGATCGATATCGTCGAGCGACTTCTGCTGCTGTCTCGCGCCGACGCCAAGGGCATCAAAGTCAATATGCAAGCGCTCGATTTCAGCCAAGCCATCACCCAGATGATTGGGGAGAGCCATGGCTTTCAATCCGCCGTCTCGTTTACCGGCCAGATCGAGCCCAACATCGTCTGGCATTGCGACCGCCAGCTGGTGGGGCAGTTGCTGCAGAACCTCTACACCAACGCCGTCAATTACAACTTGCCCGGCGGTTGGGTCAAAGTCGTCCTGAGCCGAGAGTCCGACGCGCTCAGGCTCACGGTTGAAAACCCCACCCGGGAATTGAGCGACGAAGTGATCGAGCGGGCCTTCGAGCGTTTCTACCGGGGCGCCGCCTCACACAACCGCACCATCGACGGTCAGGGGCTGGGCTTGAGCCTGTCCCTTGAAATCGCCAAAGCCCACCAAGGCCAACTGAGCGTTGAGCGCACCGCCGACAAGACCTTTAAAGTCAGTCTGATTGCCCCACTGCATCCGTCTGGCGCCTGATGGGGGAGATCAAAACGCGGCGTTGATGGTCAACCAAATGCGGTTGCGCACCAAAGAGCCATCCTGGTCTTTGCCCGTGACATCGTTGGGGTTTGGATTTTCGCCCTTGCGCCGCGCCCACACGGCGCGGACATTGAACACATCAAAGGCGAGCCAATTGACCCCCACGCCATGTCCTTTGAGCCCATAGCGGTTCAATTCAGGCGCGCCACGGTAATCGTTGCGGACGTTGACCTGAACCTTGCCCGTGTCATAAAAGCCGAGCAAGGTCAGCGCAGGCTGCAGACGCAAGCGCAGCTCGAAGTTGGCCATGTGGGCCCGCGCACCCGAGGCCTCGCCGCTGCCGTAGGCACGCACCCCACTGGATCCACCGAGCGTGAACTTTTCTGATGAGTCGAGATTCTTGCTGGCCCATTGGCCCGACACGGCTGCGTACACGGCCAGCTTGGGATGAAGGGATTGCTCCTGACCCAAAGTCCAACGCAGCTTGAGAAAGTCGCCGGCCGGATTGGCGTCCTTGGCCAAGGTGTCCTCGTTGGGCGATCCGCGCAGATCAAGTCGGCCCGCCGATGTCGCCAAGCTGGCCGTGAAGGAGCCGGACATGCCCAGCCACTCGGTCTCCCGGTTGCCCTGCAAACTCAGGGACAAGGCGCGACTGGAATAGTCGGACGACAGCAGCCCCAGGGGGTCATAGTTGATGAAGACCTTCTCATCCCAAGCCAGGTTGAGATAGAGGTTGCGGTTGCGCTCGCGCACCAGGGGATAGGTCAGCTCCGCACCATAAGTCTGTGAGCTGCCGCGCCCCTGCACCTCCACGGGCAAATTGACCACCT
>CANHBU010000134.1 GCA_947458345.1 Comamonadaceae bacterium | reverse complement strand
TGACGAACAGTTCATCGGCCGCCTGAGTGACGCTGCGCAGGCGTGCCAGGGCCTCGAAGGTCAGCAGGCACTGAACGGGAGGGATGCGTTTGGCGCTGCTGGGCGTCGGGCTCATGGCCTGCGCTTACTTGAAGATCACGGTCTTGTGGCCGTTGAGCAGCACCCGGTGCTCGCTGTGCCACTTGACGGCGCGGGCCAGCACCAGGCTTTCGGTGTCGCGGCCCAGGGCGGTGAGGTCTTCAACGGTTTTGCTGTGCTCGACCCGGGCCACGTCCTGCTCGATGATCGGGCCCTCGTCGAGGTCTGCGGTGACGTAGTGGGCGGTCGCGCCGATCAGTTTCACGCCTCGGGCATGGGCTTGGTGGTAGGGACGCGCACCTTTGAAGCTGGGCAGAAAACTGTGGTGAATGTTGATCGCCCGGCCAGCGAGCTTGTGGCACAGCCCATCAGACAGGATTTGCATGTAGCGCGCCAACACCACCAAGTCGGCGCCTTCGTTTTCAATGATCTCGTGCTGCCGGGCCTCGGCATCGGCTTTGGAGGCTGCCGTCACTGGGATGTGGTGAAACGGGACGTTGTAGCTCGCTGCGAGTTGGTAGAAGTCCCGGTGGTTGGAGATGATGGCCCGCACATCGAGCTTGAGCAGGCCCGACTTCCAGCGAAACAGCAGGTCGTTGAGGCAGTGCCCCTCTTTGCTCACCAGGATCACGGTTTTCATGGGCTCGCTGGCCGGCGTGATGCGCCAGCGCATGCCAAAGTTCTGCGCCAGGGCGGCCAATTCTTGCTGGAGCTGCTCGAGCGGCATGGTGCAGCCAAAGCTCACCCGCATGAAAAACAGGCCGGTGGCGTCGGGGTCTTTGTCGTCGGCATACTGCGCTGCATCGAGGATGTTGCCGCCGCGCTCGAACAAAAAGCCCGAGACCGCATGGACGATGCCGGGTCGGTCGGCGCACGAGAGATTGAGGATATAAGTGGGGTTCATGGGCAGAGATTGTCTCAAATGGTCTTGTTGCAAGGTCATGCGGCGGCAGTGCTCGGTGTCAGAATAGAAAATTGGTGGGCCGCGTGCCCGATCTGCACAGGAGACTTCGGTGGCTTATCCCTACTTCAATATGGAGCATCAATGGCTCCCGTTCACGCCCAACCGTGGCTTTGCCCAGAACCCCCGCGTGTTCGTGGCCGCCGACGGCATGCATTTCACCACCCATGACGGCCGGCAGGTGCTCGACGCCATCGCCAGTCTTTGGTGCGTGGTGGCCGGTCACAACCGCCGCACCATCCATGAGGCGATCAAGCGCCAGCTCGACACGCTCGACTATGCGACGGCCTTTCAAGCAAGCAACGATCAGGCTTTCAAGGCCGCCGAAATGATCGCGGCCATGGCACCTGGCGATCTCAACAAGGTGCTGTTTTGTAATTCGGGGTCTGAGGCGGCCGATACCTCGCTCAAAGTGGCGCTGGCCTATCACCGTGCGCGCGGTGAGGGCCATCGGCATGTCTTCATCGGCCGGGAAAAGGGCTATCACGGGGTGAACTTTGGCGGCATGAGCGTGGGCGGTTTGCCGGCCAACCGCAAGGTCTACGGCGCGCAATTGCTGCCGCGGGTGGACCACATGCGTTTCATCCACGACCCCGTCGGGCACGCCTTCATTCATGGCCGCGAGCCGGTGTGGAGCGAAGATCCGCTGCTTGAACTCGAACAGCGCATCTTGCCGCTGCACGATCCGAGCAATGTGGCGGCCATCATCGTCGAGCCGATAGCGGGCAGCGCGGGCTGGTACATCCCGCCCAAGGGCTATTTGCAGCGCTTGCGCCAGATCTGCGACAAGCACGGCATCTTGCTGATTTTTGACGAGGTCATCACGGGCTTTGGCCGTCTGGGCACCTCGTTTGCCGCCGACTATTTTGGCGTGGTGCCCGACATGCTCAACTTTGCCAAGGGCGTGACCAACGGCGTCATTCCCATGGGGGGCGTGATCTGTTCGCAGCGCATCTATGACGCCATGATGCAGGCCCATGACCGCAGCCCTGAGCACGTGATCGAGCTGTTTCATGGCTACACCTACTCCGGCCATCCTGTGGCCTGTGCCGCGGCGATTGCCAGCTTGTCGCTGTACCAGCAAGACGGTCTTTTCGAGCGCGCCGCTCAGATGGGTCAGCTGCTCGGCGATGCGATGCACAGCCAGCTCAAGGGGCTGCCTCATGTGGTGGGCATCCGCACGCTCGGACTGGCGGGGGCCGTTGAGCTCGAGCCGGCCGCCCTGCCCGGCAAGCGCGCCTTCGATGTGTTCATGACCTGTTTTGCCAAGGGCGTGTTGGTGCGCCCAGCTGGCGAGAACCTGGTCTTGTGCCCCCCCTATATCGTGGAGCCGGCCCACATCGATCAAATGGTCACGGTGCTCGCCCAGGCCATACGCGCCCACGCCTGAGTCGTTGCGCAGATGCACAGGCCGGGCCTGGTCTGCCCGCTCGCCAGCCCCATCGCTCGTGCCGGGGGTTTCGAGCCTTCAGGCTCTGCGCGCGGTTGGGGCGTTTTACGGCCGCGCACCAGGCGGGCGCTGCTTGAAATGCTCGCGCAAGGCCGCGCAATGGTCGGTTGAGGGTGCCGGCGCTGTGGGCCAGTGGGCATCGAATTGGCCTGCGCCCGCCCCCTGGCCACCGGCCACCAGGCGCACGCTGCGCACCGGCAGCTCAGGCGGCAGGTGGGCCGCGACTCCCAGCCGCTTGTCGGCGTGGACGCTGCCGCTGAGCATTAGAACCAGTTGCTGCGGGCCTGCCTGGCGCAGGGCGGTTTGCAGTGTGGCGGCCAGGCTCAAATCGCGGGCGATTTGGATGCGCGCCATCGGCGCGATCTGGCTCTCGGGCAGCAGGCCGCAGTGGCCCTCGCGCATGAGTTGCTGTTGCTCGGCCAGCGCGGCTGGCGGCAGCCGGCCGTCGAGCTCGCTGCGGGCCATTTGGGGGCGCATCTGCTGGGCAGGCAGGTTACCGCCGAGCACCGGCACGCCGGCCTGGACAGCGGCCATCACCACTGGGCCGTAAGCGGCCCAAGGCCAGGCGCGCTCGTCCCAGCCTAGCGTCTGCTGCACCTGCGGCTGTGCGCTGTCCCTGGGCATGTGGGCGCTGGTGCTGCCGGCGGGCAGCATTTCGAGCACCACCGCGGCCAGCACAGACCGCGCGGCCAGCGCCTGCACCACAGCCCGTGCAATGTGCTGGTGTTCGCTGGCGTCGTGCTGCTCACCTAGCAGCAGCGCCCGGGTGGGCAGCAGGTCGTCGAGCCGCTCGGTCCACGCATCGCTGGCTCTGGCCAGGCCGGCGCTCCAGCCCAGTGCGCCGATCAGCAGGCTGCGCCTGAGCGTGTTGCATACAGGTCGAGCCTGGCCGGTGTCCATGAACTGCCTAAATTGGCGCTGCAGGTTCAGTGCAGCGCAACGGGGGTGTGGGCCAATTGCGCATAGCCCTCCAAGGTCGCCTCGATTTCTTCCTGGGTCGGCGCCTTGTCCTGCCAGCTTTTGAGTCTTTGCTCAAACAGCTCAGCCCAGGAGCCGTCAAGAAACACTTCCTTGCCGTGGCGCTTGTCCACGATCTCGAAGCCGTGGCGCACGATTTGCGGCGAAGCACCGCTTGTTGCCTGCTCGGCGTCGGCCACCAAGTGCATCACCACGAAGGCGTCGGAGTCGTAAAGCATTTGCATGGTCAAGGTGCGCTCCGCAAAAGAGGCTGGAAGGTGGGTTGCAGGTGTGGACATAGGCCCGGATTTCAAGGTCGACGCTCGGCCGGCTTGATGCTCGAGAGGCGCTGATCGAAGACATCGCCATTGCCTTGGCTGAGCAAGATGCGAACCGGCAGGTGGCCGAGCGCCGGCGCAAACCAGATCTCGACGGCCTGATCGTACAGGTGCCGGGGCTCGCGCCGCAGGCGCAGGGCGTTTTGCGAGCCGATTGGCAGATCGAGGTCTTGGCGGTCCATGACGCCGAAGACCCAGGGCTCGGCGCTGCGCGTGCTGGCCGTCAGGACGCTGACCTGTGTGCCTGGCACAAAGCGTGTCGGCTCGGCGGCAATCATGGCCGCAAGCTGGAAAGGCAGGCTCAGCCGGTCTTGCGCGCCGGGCTGCCAGGGTACCGGCGCACTGTTGGCGCTGAACACGATGCGTCCGGTTTCCGGCTGGAAGTGAACGGCCAACTCGCCGCGCGTGCGCTCGGAAAAGCGTCTGGGTGACAAGCCGTCTGGGCCGATTTCGCCCACGCTGGTCTGGCTGCGGCCGGGCAGCAAGAAGCTGCTGATGACCATGCGGGCCTGGTAGCGCTGGCCATCTTGCTGCCAGTCGATCTCGGCGCCGGCCGATAGCTCGAAGCCGCGCGCCCGGCCACTGACCTGGTAGCTCAGCAGGGCCGATCCCGGCATCACCCAGTTCGGCCGGACGGCGGCCGGCGTGGGCAAGGCCTGCTCGACCGCGGGCGGCGCCTCGACTGGGCGTGCCGGGCTTTCGGCCGGTGTGGGTGCTGCAGCGCTTGCTGTGGGTGCAGCCGGCGCAGCTGCGGGCGCAGGCACAGGAGCGGGCACAGGAGCAGGCGCAGGAGCGGGTGCGGGTGCGGGTGCGGGTGCGGTAGGGGGAGGGGGGATTGGCGCGGGCTCCGGCGCAGGGATCGGTGCGGGGATCGGTGCGGGGATCGGTGCAGCGGTGGGTGCAGGGGCCGCGGGCGGTGCTGGCTGCGGGCTTGGCTGGGGCGCCACGGGTGTCACGGGGCTCGGCGTTGGTTCGGCCGGCGCAGGGGCCGCCACCGGTGCCGTGGCTGCGGGCTCGCTCGCCACTGCCTTTGCGCCAGCCGATTCGTTCAGGATCACGGCCAGCGCAGTCAGGCTGGGCGGTGGGGCTGCCGGTGCGGAGGCCGACTCAGGCACGGCGAGCCCCGCAGCAGCGGGGGTGGGTGCAGCAGCGGGGGTGGGTGCAGCAGCGGGGCGGGCTGCAGCGGGGCGGGCTGATGCAGCTGGCGCAGGCCCGGTCTGGGTCGTCCCCGCACCTGCCGTCCGCTCGATGACCCGGGTGCTCAGCGCGGGTGCTGCCAAGGCATTCGGGGCGCCGTCCATGCGCATCAAGAGCGGTGCGTCCAGCAGCAGCCACAGGTGCAGCGAGCCCACCAGCACCGTCAGCGCCAGGGTCGTCGGCCATGGTGGCGCGCTGGTCTGGGCGTGCGAGGCGTTAAGCTTGAGGTTTTTGGCCCCGATCATGAAGGTGGTCGCTTTGACTCGGCGGGCCCTGAGCCCTGATCAACCATGAAACTTGCAAGCTACAAGGACGGATCGCGCGATGGCCAACTGGTGGTCGTCTCGCGCGATCTTTCGACGGCCCATTATGCGACCGACATCGCCCTGACCCTGCAGCAGGTGCTTGACGACTGGAATTTTCTCTCGCCTCAGCTGCACGATTTGTACCAGACCCTCAACCTGGGCAAGGCCCGCCATGCTTTCCCCTTCGAGCCTCAGCGCTGCATGGCACCGCTGCCGCGCGCCTACCAGTGGGCCGATGGGTCGGCCTACATTAACCATGTCGAGCTGGTGCGCGCGGCGCGTGGCAGCCAGGTGCCTGCGACGTTTTACACCGACCCGCTGATGTACCAGGGCGGCAGTGACGACTTCTTGGGGCCGTGCGATCCGGTGGTCTGTCCCGACGAGGCCTTCGGGATCGACTTTGAGGCCGAGCTGGCCGTGGTCACCGGCGACGTGCCCATGGGCAGCAGTGCGCAGCGGGCGCTCGAGGGCGTGCGCCTGCTCATGCTGGTCAACGATGTGTCCCTGCGCAACCTCATCCCGGACGAGCTCGCCAAGGGCTTTGGCTTCTTGCAGAGCAAGCCGGCCACTGCCTTCAGCCCGGTGGCCGTCACCCCCGACGAGCTGGGTGAGG
>CANHBU010000133.1 GCA_947458345.1 Comamonadaceae bacterium | reverse complement strand
TCCACCGGGGATGGCGGCTTGTTCGCCCTTGCAAACGCAGGGCAGGTCTCGGGTGTCGTGGATCAGTTGAGCAGCACCACAGCTTGGGCATTTCATGAGCGCAACTCCTTGATCCCTAGCTCGCGCGCACCCATGAAGGCGCTGGCAGTGGCTCTCACCTTCCCAAGCGCTACCTTTCACGGCCGAGAGTTTGCAGTGGGGCGTGATTTTCTACGTACTTCAATTTTACCAACTTGGTTTATTCGACAAGCTGGCCATTGATGCGCCAACACCGGCCCTAAGGCCCCCCGTCGCCGTCTTCAGACGCACCAGTTCCTCCGGCGGGCTGGAGGCCACCACCCGCCCGCCGGCATCGCCGCCGCCTGGGCCCAGGTCCATTGAGCCGGGACCGGATACCGATTGAGGTCGAGCGAGAGCTGCGAGTCCCATCTCCGCAGGCCTTCGAACGTGATCAGTCATTGCGGCGATCGCCACCGCTGAGCTTGAGAGCAGAATGATGCGTTGAATTGATGCGAAAATGCATCATTATTGATGCAGGCTCAATTCCAGGAGTTTTCCATGCGCACTACGGTCACGATCGACGATGCTTTGTACGAGCGGGCTTTACAAGTAGCCGACCCTGGCATGGACAAGGCCGACCTGTTCCGCGAGGCGTTTCGCACCTTTGTCCGGGTGCAGTCGGGCAAGCGGCTGGCGGCACTGGGCGGTTCGCAGCCCGAGATGGCGGACGTGCCGCGCCGACGTGAAGAGCCCGCCCCATGAAGGGGGTGCTGGTGGACACCTCTGTATGGGTGGACCACTTTCGCCATGGCAACGCGGCGCTGGAGCAACTCCTGATGCAGGACACGGTGCTGTGCCACCCATGGGTTCTGTGCGAGATCGCCTGCGGCACACCTCCAGAGCGCGAACGGACACTGGTCGACTTGGCGGCCTTACAGACGGCCAACGCGGCCAGCGTGCAAGAGCTGATGCTTTTTTTGGAGCGTGAACGCTTGTACGGCTTGGGTTGCGGCCTGGTGGACTTGGCCTTGCTGGCCTCCGCGCGGATCACGCCGGGGGCACGACTGTGGACGCTGGACAAGCGCCTCAATGCTCTGGCCGAGCGTTTTGGAATCGCTTTCGCGAACACGCCGCATTGAGTCAGACGGGTAGGGCAGGTGCATCGAGCCTCGTTGCCTCACACCTCCTCACACCTCCTCACCCCTCCTCACACCTCCTCACCCCCGCGCCAACACCGGCCCCAGGGCCACCCCCGTCGCCGTTTTAAGGCGCACCAGTTCCTCAGGTGGGCTCGATGCCACCACGCGCCCGCCGGCATCGCCGCCGCCGGGCCCGAGGTCGAGCACCCAGTCGGCTTCGGCGATCAGGTCGAGGTCGTGCTCGATGACGATCACGCTGTGGCCGGCATCGACCAGGCGGTGCAGCACATGGATGAGTTTTTCCACGTCGGCCATGTGCAGGCCCACTGTGGGTTCGTCGAGCACATAGAGGGTGTGCGGGGCTTTTTGGCCGCGGCGGGTGATGTCGTCGCGCACTTTGCTCAGCTCGGTCACCAGCTTAATGCGCTGGGCCTCACCGCCGCTGAGCGTGGGTGAGGGCTGGCCCAGGGTGAGGTAACCCAAGCCCACGTCCTTAAGCAGTTGCAGCGGGTGGCTGATGTGGGGCATGGCAGCGAAGAACTCGACGGCCTCATCGACCTCCATGCGCAGCACCTCGCCGATGCTTTTGCCGCGCCAGGTCACCGCCAGGGTCTCGGGGTTAAAGCGCGCGCCGTGGCAGGTTTCGCACAGCACCTTCACATCGGGCAGGAAGCTCATGCCGATGGTGCGCACGCCCGCGCCTTCGCAGGTGGGGCAGCGGCCTTCGCCGGTGTTGAAGGAAAAGCGCCCCGGCGCATAGCCGCGGGCCTTGGCTTCGAGCGTGTCGGCAAACAGCTTGCGGATGATGTCCCAAAAGCCGATGTAGGTGGCCGGGCAAGAGCGCGGGGTTTTGCCAATGGGCGTTTGATCAACTTCCAGCACGCGGTCCACACTTTGGTAGCCGCTGACGTCGGTGCAGCCGGTCCAGGCGGGGTGCTGACCGGCTTCTTCCTTCTTGCGGCCAGCGGCGGTGGAGCGCTGGGCAACGGCCGCCTGCACATTGGCCAGCAGCACTTCGCGCGCAAAGGTGGACTTGCCCGAGCCGCTCACGCCGGTGACGGCGACCAGGCGTTTGAGGGGCAGCGAGACTGCGACGTTCTGCAGGTTGTGCAGGTTCGCGCCTTCGATGCGCAGCCAATGGCTGGCTTCTGTGACGGGGCTGCCCCCACCCCGGCCCTCCCCCAGGGGGGGAGGGAGGGAGATGGCGGCGTTGTGCTGGGCACTGGCTTGGGCGGCGGCGTCTTTGCGGGCCTGGGCTTGCTTGGATTTGCTCAGCGCCTTGGCGGGCGCGCGCCCACTCTCTCCCAAAGGGGGAGGGGGCAGGGCGTTGGGGTCGGTGTCGCGGCGGGGGCGCAGGGGGTGGCCGATGGCGTGCAGCAGGTAGCGACCGGTAAGGGATTCGGCGCTGTCCATGAGCGCTTGCGCATTGCCTTGTGCCACCACGCGGCCGCCGCGTTTGCCGGCACCGGGGCCGATGTCGATGATGTGGTCGGCGCGGCGTATCGTGTCTTCGTCGTGTTCGACCACCACCAAGGTGTTGCCACGTTCGCTGAGCTTGCCCAGTGCGCCCAGCAAAATCTGGTTGTCGCGCGGATGCAGGCCGATGGTGGGCTCGTCGAGCACGTAGCACACGCCTTGCAGGTTGGAACCCAATTGCGCGGCCAGGCGAATGCGCTGGGCCTCACCGCCCGAGAGCGTGGGCGCGCCACGGTCGAGCGTGAGGTAGCCCAGGCCCACCTCTTGCAAAAACTCGAGCCGGCTGCGGATTTCGGGGATCAGATCGCGGGCGATGTCGGCCTCGCGGCCCGACAGCTTCAGACCATCGATCCAGGCGTGCACATCGGTGACGGACAGCCGCGCCACCTCGGTGATGGACCAGGCTTGGCCACTGGCGCTGCGCAAACGCACCGCGCGGGCCTGCGCGTTAAGCCGGGTGCCGGCACAACTGGGGCAGGCGCTGTCGCTGACCTCGTCGAGCTCGGGCTCTTGAAAGCTTTGTTCGCGTCCTTTGCTGTCGTCGTCGCGCACGGAGTCGTCGAGCGCGCGCCGCTGCTCGCGGCTGAGCGCCACACCCGTGCCCACGCAATCGGGGCACCAGCCGTGCTTGCTGTTGTAGGAGAACAGGCGCGGGTCCAGCTCGGGGTAGGAGGTGGCGCAGACCGGGCAGGCACGCTTGGTGGAAAAAACCTGCACCTTGCCGATGTCCTGGGCTGAGCGACCCTCCAGCATGGCCTGTTGCAGCCCGTCGAGGGGTGCGAGCACATGCACCACGCCCTTGCCGTGCTCAAGTGCGCTGCGCAGCGCCTCGCGCAGCGCCGTCTCTCGCGCGGGGGCCACCACCAGATCGGCCACCGGCAGCTCGATGGTGTGCTCCTTGAAGCGGTCGATGCGCGGGAATCCCGTGGTCGGCAAAAAATCGCCGTCGACGCGCAAATGGCTGTAGCCGCGTGGCCGCGCCCAATCGGCCAGTTCGGTGTAGACGCCCTTGCGGTTTGTGACCAGCGGCGCCAACAGGCCCACATGCCGGCCTCGGTAGTGCTTGAGCAGCTGGGCGGCAATGGAGTCGCTGCTTTGCGGCATGACGGCCGCATCGTCTTTGACGCAGTGCTGGATGCCCAGCTTCACATACAAAAGCCGAAGGAAGTGCCAGACCTCGGTGGTCGTGCCCACGGTGGACTTGCGCCCGCCACGCGAGAGGCGCTGCTCGATGGCCACGGTAGGCGGTATGCCATAGACCGCATCGACCTCGGGCCGGCCTGCCGGCTGCACGATGGAGCGGGCATAGGCGTTGAGGCTTTCCAGGTAGCGGCGCTGGCCTTCGTTGAACAGAATGTCAAAGGCAAGCGTTGACTTGCCCGAACCCGAGACACCCGTGACCACATTGAACTTGCCGCGCGGAATATCCACACTCAGGCTCTTGAGGTTGTTCTCGCGGGCGTTGACGATCTGGATGGCCGACTTGGCACCGTCCCCGTGTCTTGCTCCCTCCCCCTCTGGGGGAGGGTTGGGGTGGGGGCTGGCTTTGGGGCTGGCTTTGGAGCCTGCGGTGGCTCGCGTGCCCTCACCCCTGCCCTCTCCCAGAGGGAGAGGGAGCAAGACAGGGGAAAGGTCGTACGCGGCGGTTTTTTCGGCCACCCCATGGAGCTCACCCATGGCCTGCGCATACTCCCGCAGCGCCTGCGCGGTGTGCGAGGCCGGATGCTGGCGCAGCTCTTCAGGCGTGCCTTGGGCCACGACCTGCCCGCCCGCCTCACCGCCCTCGGGGCCGAGGTCGATCACCCAGTCGGCGGCGCGGATCACATCGAGGTTGTGCTCAATCACGATGAGCGAATGGCCGGCCTCCAGCAGCTTGCGCAGCGCCCGCATGAGCTTGGCGATGTCTTCGAAATGCAGGCCGGTGGTCGGCTCGTCGAGCAAAAACAAGGTGCCGCGGTGCTGGCGCAGCGCCAGGGGCTGGCGACTCTGGCTCACCGGCGCCTTGGCCGCACGGGCAGCCTGGGCTGACTTTGCCTCACCCTTGCCCGCCAGAAAGCCGGCCAACTTGAGCCGCTGCGCCTCGCCGCCCGATAGCGTGGGCACGCTTTGCCCCAGCTTGACGTACTCGAGCCCCACATCAATGATGGGCTGCAGCGCCCGCAGCACATCGCGATCGTGGCGAAACACCTCGCAGGCCTGGCTCACCGTCAACTCAAGGACATCGGCCACGTTCAGGCGCTGGCCATCGCCGAGCACACGCTCGATGCGCACCTCCAGGATTTCGGGCCGATAGCGCTTGCCATCGCAGTCGGGGCAGCGCAGATAGACATCCGACAGAAACTGCATCTCCACATGCTCGAAGCCCGATCCGCCGCAGGTCGGGCAGCGGCCATCGCCGCTGTTAAAACTGAACTTGCTGGCGGTGTAGCTGCGCTCTCGGGCCAAAGGAGCGTCGGCAAACAACTCACGGATCGCGTCCCAGGCGCCGACATAGCTGGCTGGGTTGGAGCGGGCGGTCTTGCCGATAGGGGACTGGTCGACAAAGACGACATCGTTGAGGTGGTCGGCGCCCAGCAATCGGTCATGCTCGCCCGGCGTCTCGGTGGCTTTGCCAAACTGGCGCAGCAAGGCCGGCGCCAAGATGTCTTGCATCAAGGTCGACTTGCCCGAGCCGCTGACGCCGGTCACACACACCAAGCGCTGCAGTGGAAACTCGACGCTGATGTTCTTGAGGTTGTGGCCGCGCGCGCCTTCCAGAATCAGGCGCGGCGTGTTGTCGGTGACCAGGCGCTTGAGGCCCACGCCGACCTGCTTGCGCCCGCCCAGGTAATCGCCTGTGAGGGTGGCCACGCGGCGCAGCTCGTCGGGCGTGCCATCAAAGACGATGGTGCCACCCTTTTCGCCCGGGCCGGGCCCCATGTCGATGAGGCGGTCGGCAGCGAGCATCACGGCCGGATCGTGCTCGACCACCACCAGCGTGTTGCCCGCATTGCGCAGCCGGTGCATGGCCTGCGTGATGCGGCCCATGTCGCGCGGATGCAGGCCGATGCTGGGCTCATCGAGCACGAACAGGGTATTGACCAGTGAGGTGCCCAGGGCCGTGGTGAGGTTGATGCGCTGCACCTCGCCGCCCGAGAGCGTGCGGCTTTGCCGATCAAGCGTGAGGTAGCCGATGCCCACGTCGCACAGGTACTTGAGCCGGGTCTGGATTTCCTCAAAGAGCAGCTTGAGCGCTTGTCGTTCTCCCTCTCCCCCCGGGAGAGGGCTGGGGTGAGGGCTCGCCTGCGCCAAAAGATCAAAGCGTCGTTAGGAAAGAGTT
>CANHBU010000132.1 GCA_947458345.1 Comamonadaceae bacterium | reverse complement strand
GACGTCTACCTGCGCAGCAGCGCCAGCACCGCCGCAGCTGACACCGTTTACTTTGAGCCCGCTCTGATCGAGTCGATACGCCAACTGCCCGGCGTGGCCCGCGTCGACACCCTGCGCGTGAGCCAGCTCGGGCTCGACCCGGCCCTGCCGCCGATCAGCCTGATTGCGCGCGACCTCAGCGAGCCCCGGCTGAGCCTGCCCCTGATCGGCGAGCCCCTGCCCCTGCCCCCCGGGCAGATGGCGGTGTATGTCAGCGAGGCGGTGGTCGAGCTCTACGGCGCGCGAGTGGGCGAGCCCTTCGAGCGCCTGAACACCGCGCTTGCTGCGGGCAGCACGGGCCAGACGCCACGCTTTTTTGTGGCGGGCATCTGGCGCGACTACGCGCGCCAGTTCGGCGCCATCATGATCGATCAGCGTGACCACCAGAGCATCAGCGGCGACTCCCGCATCAACGACCTGGCTCTGTGGCTTGCGCCAGGCCAAGATGCGCCAGCGCTGCAGCAAGCCTTGGTCGAGTTGATGCAGTCGCAAGGCCAGGCGCCGGCAGTCGAGATGGCTTCGAGCGCGCAAATTCGCGCCGTCTCGATGCGCATCTTCGACCGCAGCTTTGCCGTGACCTACTGGTTGCAGGCGGTGGCCATTGGCATTGGCCTGTTTGGCGTGGCCGCCAGCTTTAGCGCGCAGGTGCTGGCGCGGCGCAAGGAGTTCGGTCTGCTGGCCCATCTGGGCCTAACGCGCGGCCAGGTGCTGGCCGTGGTCGCCGGCGAGGGCCTGGCCTGGACGGCCGCCGGCGCTCTGGCCGGCTTGCTCCTGGGCCTGGGCGTATCGGTGGTGCTGGTGCATGTGATCAACCCGCAAAGCTTTCGCTGGACGATGGAGCTGCACATCCCGATGCTGCGCCTGCTGGCACTGGCTGTGGCGGTGATGCTGGCCGGCACCCTCACCGCTTGGCTGGCCGGCCGTGCTGCCGCCGGTCGCGACGCGGTACTGGCCGTCAAGGAGGACTGGTGATGACGCCCCACCCCGCGCTCCCCGCGCTCCCTGGGCACACGCGCCGCCTGCATCTGCAGTGGCTGGCCAGCCAGCTCGGCCTTGCCGCTGTTGCCTGGCCGCAAACGGCCACAGCCCTGAGCGCGCGAGCCTTGGAGTTTCCGCGAGACTTCGGCGCGCACCCCGATTTGCGCACCGAGTGGTGGTACATCACCGGCCATGCGCAAGACCCCTCTGGGCGCTTGTTCGGCTTTCAGCTGACGTTTTTCCGCACCCGCGTCGATGCCGCGCAAAGCCTGCAATCGCGCTTTGCCGCACGCCAGCTGATTTTTGCCCACGCGGCCGTCACCGACGTGCAAGGCCGCAAGCTCTGGCACGACCAAGGCATCGCGCGCCAAGGCTTTGGGCTGGCGCAGGCCAGCGAACAAGACACCGACGTGCGGCTGCAGCGCTGGAGCCTCAAGCGCCAAGGGCCGGTGCAAGCCAGCAGCTACCGGGCCAGCTTGCCGGCCAGCGACATCGCCCTCGATCTTCAATTTCGCGCCACCCAGCCGCTGCTGCTGCAAGGCCAGCAAGGTCTGTCGCGCAAAGGCCCACAGGCGAGCCAGGCCAGCTACTACTACAGCCAGCCACAGTTGGCCGCGCAAGGGCGTATCGGGCTCAAAGGCCAGAGCTTCGAAGTGCAGGGCCGCGCCTGGCTGGACCACGAATGGAGCGAGGAGTTGCTCCATCCGCAGGCCCAGGGCTGGGACTGGATTGGCATGAACTTCGACAACGGCAGCGCCCTGACCGCCTTCGTGCTGCGCCGCGCCGACGGCAGCGCCCTGTGGGCCGGCGGCTCCATGCGCGCCGCGGGCGGGCCCAGCCGCAGCTTTGAGCCCCACGAAGTCAAGATGAGCCCGCTGCGCCACTGGGTGAGCCCGCACTCCAAGGCCCGCTACCCGGTCGAATGGCAAATCGATACGCCCGCAGGCCGCCACACCGTCCAGGCCCTGCTCGACGACCAAGAGCTCGACAGCCGCAGCTCCACCGGCACCGTCTACTGGGAAGGCCTGAGCGATCTGCTCGACGCCCAAGGACGGCGCGTGGCGCGCGGCTACCTGGAGATGACCGGCTACGCCGCGCCGCTCAAGATGTCTTGAGCAGCGGCACAGGCCGCGGGCTCACAGCACTTCAGACAAAGGCCGCTGCGCCCAGCCTGCGGCTTGCCAGAAGCTCTCGGTGGCTGCGCTGCGCTCGATCAGCAGGCGTGCAGCAAGGGGCCCGATAGGCGTGTGCTCGGGCTCAATGAGCAGCACCCACACCGGCTCGTCGCCGCCGCCAGGCGCTGCCATAGACCCGACCCACTGCAGCTGGCGCAGCGTCTGCAGCAAAGCTTCCAGATGCATGGGCTCGACCAACAAGTCCCGGGCCATGGCCTCGGCTGTCATGCCATGCGGAGCCTGGCTGCGGGCGCGGCGCAGCAGGCGCAGGCTCTCGAGCGCGAGCTCAAAGCCCCAACCGGCGGCCTGACTGCGCCCAGCCCGACCGGCCAGCAGATGGGGCAAATGGGCGGTGACCACCGCACCGGCCAGCACGATCAGCCAGGCCAGGTAGATCCACACCAGCAAGATGGGCACGGTGGCAAACGCGCCATAAACCAGCGAGTAGGTGGGCACGCTCTTGAGATAAAGCGCGAGCAGTTGCTTGGCCAGGGCAATGCCAATGGCCACGCACAGGCCGCCAGCCCAGGCATGGCTCCACTTGACATGCGTGTTGGGCATGTAGCGGTACATCGCGGCCGTCGCGCCGGACAGTACGATGAACTCGAGCACATCGACCACCGCGCCCACCAGGCCCGAGCCGGCCTTGGCGCCGCCCAGCCAGGGCAAGATCGCCGAAGTCGCCGCCAAGCTGGCGGCCAACAGGACCGGCCCGATCGTGATCGCAGCCCAGTAGATGAGCAGTCGCTGGGCCAGCGGGCGGGGCTGGCGTACCCGCCAGATCGCGTTGAGCGTGCGGTCTATCGTGAGCACCAGGGCCACGGCGGTCACCACCACCACCACCAGACCGGCCACACCAAGGCGACTGGCTTGGCGTGTGAACTGGGTCAGGTAGCCCAGCACCTGCCGCGCGATGTGCTCGGGCACCAGGCTTTCCACCAGCCAGGCCTGCAGCAGGCCCTGCAGCTTGGCAAACATGGGAAAGGCGGTGAAGATGGCCAGCACCAGCGTGAAAAACGGCACCAGCGCCAGCGAGGTGGTAAAGGTCAGGCTGCCTGCGGTCAGGCCCAGGCGGTCCTGGGCGAAGCGCTCGCGCAGCGTGCTCAAAGCCTGGCGCCAGGGCCATCGTGCAAAGGACTGCAGCGGTGAGGGTTGGGACATGGCCGGTATCATGCCACCATCATGCAGCGCGACCAATCCATCAATCTGACCCGTCAACTGGCCGCCGGCAGCTTGCTCGGCCTGATCGTTCTGGGGCTGCTGTGGGAGCTGTGGCTCGCGCCGATCCGCCCGGGCGGTTCACTGCTCGCGCTCAAGGTGCTGCCGCTATGCGTGCCGCTGGCCGGCATTCTGAAAAACCGGCTCTACACCTACCGCTGGGTCAGCCTGATGGTGTGGCTGTACTTCACCGAGGGCGTGGTGCGCGCCTGGAGCGATCGGCCGCCGAGCAATTGGCTGGCCATGATCGAGGTGGCTTTGTGCCTGAGCCTGTTTGTGGCCTGCGCTCTGCACGTCAAGCTGCGTTTTACCGCCGTAGCCCCGCAAGAGCCTGCGGCCTGATCTATGGACGCAGGCCCCGATTCCACGCGCCTGTCGGCGCACACGCCGCTGCTGGCTGAACTGGCCCAGATTTGCGGGCCGCAGCATGTGCTCACCCAAGGCGACCTGAGCGCCTGGGAGCGCGACTGGCGCGGCCGCAGCCATGGCAAGGCCCTGGCCGTGGTCCGCCCCTCAAGCACCGCGCAGGTGGCCCAGGTGGTGCAAGCCTGCGCCCGGGGCGGGGTGTCCATCGTGCCCCAAGGCGGCAACACCGGACTGGTGGTTGGCTCAACCCCTGATGCATCGGGCCAGCAGGTGGTGCTGAGCCTGCAACGCATGAATCAGGTGCTGGCCATCGACAAGGCCAACCTGACCCTGACCGTGCAGGCCGGCTGCGTCTTGCAGCATCTGCAGGAGGCGGCCCGGCGCGAAGGGCTGCTGTTTGCCCTGAGTCTCGCGGCCGAGGGCAGCTGCACCATAGGCGGGAACCTGGCCACCAACGCCGGCGGCACGCAGGTGCTTCGTTACGGCAACGCGCGCGAGCTTTGTTTGGGCCTGGAAGTGGTCACCGCGCAAGGCGAAGTCTGGGAGGGCCTGGCGGGGCTGCGCAAGGACAACACCGGTTACGACCTGCGCGATCTGTTCATCGGCAGCGAAGGCACCCTGGGGATCATCACCGCCGCCACGCTCAAGCTCTTTCCGCTGCCTGCCGCGCAGCTGACCGCCTGGGCCGCCGTGCCGAGCATGGCGCAAGCCGTGGCCCTGCTGGAGTTGGCACGCAAGCACCTGGATGCCTCGCTCACTGGCTTTGAGGTCATGGGACAGTTCGCCCTGAGCCTGGTGGCGCGGCACTTCACGCCGCTGCGCGTGCCCCTGTACGAGGGCAGCGCGTTTTGCGTTTTGCTTGAACACTCCGATGCCGAGTCGTCCGAGCGTGCGCGAGAGCGACTCGAGCGCCTGCTCGAGGACGCCATGGAGCGCGGCTGCGTCAGCGACGCGGTGGTGGCCGAGAGCCTGAACCAGGCGCAGCAGCTGTGGCAGGTGCGCGAATCCATTCCCCTGGCTCAAGCGCAAGAGGGCCTGAACATCAAGCACGACATCGCAGTGCCGATTTCGCGCATCCCCGAGTTTGTGCAGCACACCGACGCGCTGCTCGAGCGCGAGATCCCTGGCGTGCGCCTGGTCAACTTCGGGCACCTCGGTGACGGCAATCTGCACTACAACGTGCAAGCGCCCGAAGGCCAGGACGCCAAGGCTTTTTTGCGCGAGCAAGAGGCGCGGGTCAACACCCTGGTGTACGAGGCGGTGCGCGGCTTCGGCGGCTCGATCTCGGCCGAACACGGCGTGGGCTCGCTCAAGGTCGAGGAACTCGAGCACCACAAAAGCCCGGTGGCCCTTAACATGATGCGCGCGATCAAAAGCGCCCTCGACCCGCAAGGCCTGCTCAATCCGGGGCGGGTGCTGCGGGCTTAGGCGCAGCCCATCGCCGCGCGGCTTGCACAGCGCAGCGCCTGAGCCATCACTCCTACAATCGCGCGTTCGCGCCGACTCCCCACCTTCGCCCCACCATGACCAGAGCCCACCCGTCCTCGCAATACGAGGACTTCATGCGCCATGTGAATACGCATGGCGTGTTCAAGCCCGATCGCACCGGAACCGGCACCAAAAGCGTGTTCGGCCACCAGATGCGATTTGATCTGCAGCAGGGCTTTCCGCTGGTGACCACCAAGAAGGTGCATCTCAAAAGCATCATTTATGAGCTGCTGTGGTTTCTCCAGGGCTCGAGCAACAACCACTGGCTGCGCGAGCGCGGCGTGACCATCTGGGACGAATGGGCGCGCCCGGACGGCGATCTCGGACCAGTCTATGGGGTCCAGTGGCGCAGCTGGCCCACGCCCGATGGCGGGCACATCGACCAAATCGCCGACGTCATCAAGACCCTCAAGAGCAACCCGGATTCGCGCCGCATCATCGTGAGCGCCTGGAATGTGGCCGAGCTGTCCAAGATGGCGCTCATGCCCTGCCATGCCTTCTTTCAGTTTTATGTGGCGCCGGCTCAAGAAGGCCAACGCGCACGGCTGAGTTGCCAGCTCTACCAAAGAAGCGCCGACATCTTTTTGGGCGTGCCCTTCAACATCGCCAGCTACGCGCTGCTGACTCACATGGTGGCCCAGCAGTGCGATCTCGATGTGGGTGATTTCAT
>CANHBU010000131.1 GCA_947458345.1 Comamonadaceae bacterium | reverse complement strand
GCCATCCGGGCGAGGTCTTGCGACCTTCAGGCGGCCAGGGCCAGAGCCTTGACCTTGGCCGACAGGCGACTCTTGTCGCGCGCAGCCTTGTTCTTGTGGAAGATGCCCTTGTCTGCCACGCTGTCGACGATGCTTTGCGCCTTGGCAAAGAGTTCGCTCGCCTTGGTCTTGTCGCCGGCGGCAACGGCCTTTTCGACGTTCTTGACAGCGGTGCGGTATTTAGAGCGCAGCGAGGTGTTTGCGGCGTTGATTTTGACGTCCTGACGCACGCGTTTGCGGCCCGACGCCAGGCGCGGGTTCTTCTTTTTGGGTTTGCCACCAGTGGCCATATTGATTCCTTGAAGTGTTTAAGGATGTTGCAGCAAAGCCCGCCATTATAGGTCAGCCCGTGAAATGGGCCTGAACGCCCCGACGCTGGCCGGCGCCAGGGCCTGGGCAGGGGGCAGGGCAGGGCTAGGCCAGCGGGCCTCTACACTCGGCGGCGTGTCGCTGATCAAGTCCGCCTCTACCGTCTCCTTGCTCACCCTGGCGTCGCGGGTGATGGGGCTGGCACGCGAGTTGTTCATGGCCTCGACATTCGGCGCCAGTGCCATGACCGATGCCTTTCAGGTGGCGTTTCGCATTCCCAATTTGCTGCGGCGTCTGTTTGCTGAAGGGGCTTTCAGCCAGGCCTTTGTGCCGGTGCTGGCCGCCGCCCGCGAGCGCGACGGGGAAGCGGCCACGCGATTGCTCATTGACCGGGTGGCCACCTTGCTCAGCCTGGCCCTGCTGCTAACTTGCGTGATCGGGGTGGCCGCCGCGCCGGTGCTGGTGTGGCTCATGGCCAGCGGCCTGCAGCAGTCGCCGCGCGGCTTCGAGGCGGCCGTGTTCATGACGCGCTGGATGTTTCCCTACATCGCCTTCATGTCCTTGGTGGCGCTGTCAGCTGCCATCCTCAACACCTGGCGGCGTTTTGCGGTGCCGGCCGCCACGCCGGTCCTGCTGAACCTGGCGATGATCGCCGCTGCGGTTTGGGGCGCCCCGGCGCTGAAGGCGCGCGGCATTGAGCCGATCTACGCCATGGCCGCCGGCGTGATGCTCGGCGGCGTGCTGCAGTTGGCGGTGCAAATTCCGGCGCTGATGCGACTGCAGTTGTTGCCGCGCCTGAACTGGGGCCCCAGTGCGTTGGCAGCCGCGTGGTCCGATGGCGGCACGCGGCGCATTGCGGCGCTCATGCTGCCCGCTTTGCTGGGGGTCAGCGTGGCGCAGATCTCCTTGCTGATCAATACCCAGATCGCCTCTCACCTCGAGCCCGGCAGCGTCAGTTGGCTGGGCTACGCCGATCGCCTGATGGAGTTTCCAACAGCCCTGCTAGGGGTCGCGCTGGGCGTGGTGCTGCTGCCGCAGTTGTCGGCGGCCCGCGCCGCCGACGATGCGCGCCAGTATTCGGCCCTGATCGATTGGGGCTTGCGCTGGGTGCTCACCCTGGGCTTGCCGAGCGCCGTGGCGCTGCTGCTGTTTTCGCAGCCCTTGGTGGCCAGCCTCTATCACTATGGCGCCTTCACCGGCCGGGACGTGGCCATGACCACGCATGCGCTGATGGGTTACGGCCTGGGCTTGCTCGGGCTGGTGGCCATCAAGGTGCTGGCGCCTGGGTTTTATGCCAGCCAGGACATCCGCACTCCGGTGCGCATCGCGGTGGTGGTGCTGGTGCTGACCCAGCTGCTTAACCTGGTGTTGGTGCCGGTGTTTGCCCATGCTGGCCTGGCGATGGCCATCGGGCTGGGCGCGTTGATCAATGCAGCTTGGCTGCTGATTGGGCTGTTGCGGCGCGGCAGCTATGTCCCGCAGCCGGGTTGGCTCAAGCTGGGCTTGCAGGTGCTGGCGGCCAGCGCCGCCCTCGGGCTGTTTCTGGGCTGGGCGGCGCAGGCGGTGGACTGGGTGGCGCTGCGCAGCCAGCCCGGCCTGCGCCTGGGCCTGCTAGCGGCCGTGCTGGCCGCTTGCGCTGTGATTTATCTGGGCTTGCTGCGTCTTTTGGGCTTGCGCCTGCGGGCCTTGATGGGGCGCTGAACAGGCCCAGGCGCGCCGGGCCGGCCCGACTTGTGCGAAAGTTGAGCCATGGCGATGCACTTTGAAGTCCCCACCCCCCTGGCCTACTTTGCCAGCTTGGTCGAAAGCGACGAGCACTTTCCGCTGCTCGAGGCGGCCGCCGCCGTGGCCCAGGACGAGTACCCGGAGCTCGATGTGCAGCGCGTGCTCGGCGAGGTCGATCAGCTGCTGGCCCGTCTCAAGCGCCGTCTCGCCTCCGATGCGCCGGCCTTGCAGCGCCTGCGCACGCTCAATCAGTTTTTTTTCCGGGACCTGAGTTTTGGCGGCAACCTCAACGACTACTACGACCCGGACAACAGCTACCTGCATGCCGTGCTGCGCACCCGCCGCGGCATTCCCATCACCTTGGCCGTGATCTGGCTCGAGCTGGCAGCCGGCCTGGGGCTGCAGGCCAAGGGCGTGGCCTTTCCGGGGCATTTCATGCTCAAGGTCACGCTGCCCAAAGGCCAGGTGATCATCGATCCTTTTACCGGCCAGTCGCTCAGCCGCGAGGAGCTGTCTCAGCGTCTGGAGCCTTACCGGCAGCGCAGCGGTCTGGTCGATGACTTTGAGGTGCCACTGGCGCTTTATTTGCAGGCCGCCTCGCCGCGCGAAATCATTGCCCGGATGCTGCGCAACCTCAAAGAAATCTACATGAGTCAGGAGGACCATGCCCGCCTGATTGCGGTGCTCGATCGGCTGCTGGTGCTGCAGCCCGATTCCTGGAGCGACCACCGCGACCGGGGGCTGGCCTGGGCCGAGCAGGGCGATGCCCAGCGCGCTTTGCCCGATCTGCAGGCCTATTTGGACCATGCCGAAGACGCATTGGACCTCGACGTGGTCAGCCAGCGGGTGGCGCAGTTGCGCCGGGCCCAGGGTTAGGGTTTCAGGCCACAACCACCGCTGCGCCCTCGCCGCGCGGCGCGATGCGGCCGATGGTGTAAACCTGCTCGCCCGCGGCACGCAAGAAGTCCGATACCGCCTGCGCCTGGCCCGCGCCGACCACCACCACCATGCCAATGCCGTTGTTGAAGGTGCGGTTCATCTCGAGCGCATCGATGCCAGCGGTCTTTTGCAGCCAGGCGAACAGCTCGCTCGTGGGCCAGCTGCCTTGTTGCAGGTGGGCCGCCAGGCCCTCGGGCAGCACGCGCGGAATGTTTTCAAGCAGCCCCCCGCCCGTGATGTGAGCCAGCGCCTTGATGCCTTGGGCGCTGTCGCGATGGGCCTGCAAGGCTGCCAGCACCGGCTTGACGTACAAGCGGGTGGGCTCCATGATGGCCTGCCTGAAGGGCTTGCCGTCAAGCTCGCTGGGCACGCTGCTGCTGGCGCGCTCGATGCATTTGCGCACCAGCGAAAAGCCGTTGGAATGCACGCCCGAGGAGGCCAGGCCGAGCACCACGTCACCGGGCCCCACGTTTTGTCCGCTCAGGATCTGGCTTTTTTCGACGGCGCCGACGCAAAAGCCGGCCAGATCGTATTCGCCGGGCGGGTACATGCCCGGCATTTCGGCCGTCTCCCCGCCGATCAGCGCGCAGCCCGAGAGTTCGCAGCCACGGGCGATGCCCCCGACGACCGCCGCGGCGGTGTCCACGTCGAGCTTGCCGCAGGCAAAGTAGTCCAGAAAAAACAGCGGCTCGGCCCCTTGCACCAGCACGTCATTGACGCTCATGGCCACCAGATCGATGCCCACGGTGTCGTGCATTTGCCATTCAAAAGCGAGTTTGAGCTTGGTGCCCACACCGTCCGTGCCTGAGACCAGCACCGGCTCCTTGTAGCGCTTGGGCACCTCAAAGAGAGCCCCAAATCCTCCGATGCCGGCCAGTACGCCCTCGCGCATCGTCTTTTTGGCCAGCGGCTTGATGCGCTCGACCAGCGCGTCGCCGGCATCGATGTCGACGCCGGCGTCCTTGTAAGACAGGGGGGTGTGGCTCATGGCTGGGGTATCCGGTGGGATGCGGGCACGCCAGCGGCGGGCCTTGCGCGCAAGTCGATAGAATGAGAGCTTATTTTAGGGGTTCACCCTGACCCTCCCGATGCAGCCTTCGACTTGGCCGCCGGCGACCGACGTTCCACAGGCATGAAGCAGATCGCTCTGGACATAGGCCTGGCTTGTGCGCCTTCGTTTTCCAATTTTTTTGCCGGGCCCAACGAGCCGGCCCTGAACCACTTGCAACTGTGGGCGGGCAGCGCCCTGCGCTCGCCTGTGCCGACCTATCTTTGGGGCCCGCGCGGCAGCGGCAAGACCCATTTGCTCATGGCGGCGCAGCAGGTCCTGCGCGAGCAGGGCGCACGCGTGGGTTGGATAGACGCCGGTGTGACCGAGCCCCAGCCTTTTGACGAGTCCTGGGCCGCGGTGGTCCTCGACGACTGCCACCTCTACAGCGCTGTTCAGCAGCATGCCGCTTTCAATTGGTTCGTTCAGGCGGTCCACGCGCCCGATGGGCGTCCGCGCGGCGTGCTCGCCGCCGGGCATTTGCCGCCGGCCGATTTGCCGCTGCGCGATGACTTGCGCTCGCGCCTGGGCTGGGGCCATGTTTTTGCCTTGCAGAGTCTGGACGACGCCCAACTGCGCGCGGTGCTGCGGCGCCAGTCCGATGCGCGCGGCATCTTGCTAGGCGATGAGGTGATGGACTTTGTCCTCAGCCGCTTCACGCGCGATCTGGTGCACCTGACGCAACTGCTCGATCAACTCGACGGCTATTCGCTGCGCACCCAGCGGCCAATTACGGTGCCGATGCTCAAGTCCATGCTGGAGGAACCATGAGCAAGCCGCGCCTGGCCCTGTTCGATCTGGATCACACCCTGTTGCCGCTCGATTCGGACTACGAGTGGGGCGAATTCACCATCCGACTCGGTTGGTGCGACGCCAGCGAGTTCAAGCGGCGCAACGCCGAGTACTTTGAGCACTACCGTGCCGGCACGCTCGACATTCACGACTATGTGCGCTTTGCCACGCAGGCCATCCGAGAGCGCGGCGCGCAAGCGGCGGCCCGGGCGCACGAGCAATTCATGCAAGAGGTGATTGCCCCGGCGGTGCGCCCGCAGGCCCTTGAGCTGATTGGCCAGCACCGACAGGGCGGCGCGCAGCTGCTGATCGTCACCGCCACCAACGATTTCGTCACCGGCCCGATCGCCAAGCTTTTCGGCATCGACGAGCTCATTGCGGTCGAGCTCGAGCGCGACGCCCACGGACAGCTCACGGGCGAGATCGTCGGCATTGCCTCTGCCCGCCAGGGCAAGGTCCAGCGCATGGAGCAGTGGCTTCGCAGCCGCCAACTCGACTGGACCGAGGTCGAGACCACGTTCTACACCGACTCTATTAACGACCTGGCCCTGCTCGAGCAGGTCAACCATCCGGTGGCCACCAACCCTGATGATCGGCTGCGCAGTCTGGCGCAAGAGCGCGGCTGGCCGATTGTCGAACTCTTCACATGATCAAAACCCTTATCAACAAGCTGCTCGGTCGCGCCGGTGCATCTGGCTCGCGTGGCTCAAAGTCGCCTTACGGCAAGCGCCAGGACGTCGCAGCGCAGGACCACGGCATCGATCCGGCACTGGTCGATGCGCGCGCGGCCGACGTGGTGCGCACGCTCAAGGCCGCTGGCTACGAGGCCTACATCGTGGGCGGCGCGGTGCGCGATCTGCTGCTGGGCTTGCGGCCCAAGGATTTTGATGTGGCCACCAATGCCACGCCCGAGCAGGTCAAGGGCCTGTTTCGGCGCGCCTTCATCATTGGCCGGCGTTTTCGCATCGTGCATGTGGTTTACGGTCGCGGCCGCGAGCATGAGGTCATTGAGGTCTCGACCTTTCGCGCCCACCTCGACAGCAGCCAGGCGCACCAGGTCGAGGGCCAGGAGCGCACCCGCCAGAGCGAGCTG
>CANHBU010000130.1 GCA_947458345.1 Comamonadaceae bacterium | reverse complement strand
TGGACCAGCCCTCGACGCATCGCAGGCGGTAGATCCGCTCCTCCTGAGCGCTGAGCTTGAGCAAATCTTCGAGCGCAAAGGTGCGCGGCTGCTTGACCAGGCCCTCGACGCTCACGCTCCAGGGACTGGTCTGAAAACGGCCGCTGTTGCGCGCCGGATCGGCCTTGTCGGTGCCGAATTCGTAGAAGTTGTTGTAGGTGCTGGCGTCCTGGTAGCTGGTGGGCTTTTCCATGGTGACGGCCCCAGGCAGCTTGCTAACGGCAGCCGGCAAGGCCGGCAGCTTACCTGGCCGGGCAGTGCCCATCTGCGCCCGCGCGTCACGCGCCGCCCACGCCGCCAAGCCCAGCCCAGCCGCACCGGCCGCCACTTGCCGCATCCAGTCACGCCGGGCGTGATAGAGCGCGGCGGGCGTGATTTCACTGCCCTTGCGGTGGTTCCAATCCTTGTCGTCGTTGCGGATCAACATGGCATGCTCCTAAATGTCGAGACAGTGCCAATTAGACAGGCAATTCAATACCCGAGTACGCGCACCGACCGCAACCATGCCCCTGCACAAGGCTGCTCAAGCAGCCCGGCATCGCTCCATTGATCAGAGCTCGCCGTAGCTGTGCAGCCCCGAGAGGAACATGTTGACGCCCAGGAACGCAAAGGTGGTCACCCCCAGGCCGGCCAGAGCCCACCAGGCAGCCACCGTGCCGCGCAGTCCCTTCATCAGGCGCATGTGCAGCCAAGCGGCGTAATTGAGCCAGACGATCAATGCCCAGGTTTCCTTGGGGTCCCAGCTCCAGTAACCGCCCCAGGCCTCGGCCGCCCACAAGGCGCCCAGCACGGTGGCGATGGTAAAGAACGCAAAACCCACCGCGATGGACTTGTACATCACATCGTCCATGATCTCGTAGCTTGGCAGCCGCGCTGCGATCGCCTTGCGCGCCACCACCATGAGGGCGGCGATCGCCGCCGAGACGGTGATGTAGCCCATCCAGTACATGCCGCCGGCTTCGTACGACGATTTGCGAAACACCAGAGGCACCAGGCAAATCAGCAAGCCCAGCAACCACAGCGGTGCCAGCTTGTGCCAGCGCGTCTGCTGCGCCTGCTGTTTGATCAGGTAGCCCAGCGAGACCATGGCCGCCAGGGAAAACATGCCGTAGCCGACAAAATTGGCGGGCACATGCAGCTTCATCCACCAGCTCTTGAGCGCCGGCACCAAGGGCTGAATTTCATGGGCTTCACGCACCAGCGTGTACCAAAGCAGAAAACCGACGGCCGCGCTGACCACCAGCATGACCATGGCCCCCAGGCTGCGCGTCTGGTACTGTTGTTCGAAATACAGATAAAAAAGCGCAGTCATCCAGCAAAACAGCACGAACACCTCGTAGAGGTTGCTCACCGGAATATGACCGATGTCCGGGCCCATCTGATGGCCCTCGTACCAGCGCACCATCGTGCCGATCAAGGCCATGGTCACCGCAGACCAAGCCAGGCGCGAGCCCAGCAACTCCAGCGTGCCGCCCTGCCCCTTAATCAGCACGGGCAACCAGTAAAACACCGTGCTCATGAAAAACAGCACCGACATCCACAAGATGGCCGATTGACTCGACAAGAAGTACTTGAGCCAAAAGACCTGCTCGGCACGGGCCAGATCGCCTTGATAGGAATAAATAGCCAGCAGGCAGGCCAGTGCCACGCCCACCATCAGCCCTTGCAAAGGTCGCCAGAACCAGCCCAGCCAGATGGCGCAGGGAATCACGCCCACCAAGATGGCTTTTTCGTAGCTGTCCATGGCGTGCTGGTACTGCGTCAGCGCAAACAAGCCGCCGGCCGTCACCAATGCGGCAAACAGCCATTCCCAGATCGACCGGCGGGAAAAAAAGCTCTCACGCAGAACGATACCGCCCCGCCCCAATGTACTGCTCATGTGGCCCCCTGAAAAAGTCGGCTCTTCAAGTGTTCAAATTCTTTGTCGCCTTCGAGCGTCTTGCGGTTGCTCGACAAGGCCATGCTGGCACGAGAGCCTTGTCCGTCGGCCGCGGGCTCCAGCCAGATCCACAGACGCCGATCGCGCACGTAAAGCATCGCAAAGATCCCCAGAATCAGCAATAGGCAGCCCAGGTAAACAATATTGCGCCCCGGCGCCCGCGCCACCTGGAAGACACTGGCCTGCACCTGCTCGAAGTCTTTGAGCTCGAAGGTCATGGGCGCCGGATAGAAGGTGGCATCGGACCAACTGAGCACGGCCTGGGCCATGAAGTTTTGCGTTTTCTGGCTGGGCTCCAGCGGCGGCAGGCCCGCCTTCTGACGGCTCATCTGCACCAACTCGAACAGCACGCCGTTGAGGATGCGGATCAGCACCTCGCTGGCTTTTTCGCGCTCGGCCTGCGGCACGTTGGCCTCCATAAAGTCGGAGATCGCTTGCAGACCGGCCGCCGGTTTGCCGTTGCTGCCTGACGCGCCGGGCTGTGGCTCGGCGCCGGCGTACAAGGTCAGAGCACGCTGGGCCGAGGCGGACAGTTGCGAGGCCATGTCGCTGCGGTGCGCCGGGATGGCCTGACGCACATAGCGGTCAACCGCTTGCTGGCGCAAGGCCTCATCCTGCAGAGCCTGACGGGTGAGCAGGAAGGTCTGCTTGGTCCCCTCGGGGTCGGCCGGGATGCGCAGGTACTGAAACTCATCGGCGGGGGTCTCGCGCACGCCCAGCAAAAAGATCGGCACGGTGTCCGGCTGATCGTCGAGTAGCACCGGCAACATGTAATTGTTGTACTCGCGCGCCTGTCCTGCCGCATCGCGCAATTTGTAGCTCACACTCGGGCCCACATTGCGCAAATCCTTGCGCGAGGTGGTCTTGTTGGCTGCACCCATGCGCTGATCGAGGGCATGGGCCATCCGGGACTCGCCTTCCTGACGGGGGTCGTTGACCGTTTTGCCCAGGTTCTCCACATTGATCACGCGCAGACCTGAAAACTCCAGGGTCATCTTCTCATGGCCATTGGACAAAGGGGTCGATCCGCCGATCACCCCGCTGACCTCGAAAGGGACAACCGGCGCGCCCATGGGAACGGCCCGCAAGGTCACGCGCGAGCCGCCGTCATCAAAACCGGACTGAAAAATATCGATGCCGCGGTGACGCACGGGGTGATTGACTTCTACCCGTTTCTCGATCGCCTCACCGGTTTGTTTGTCGTGAATGACGATCTCGCTGGCAAACAGCTTGGGCATGCCGGTCGAGTAGTACTCGACGATGAACTTGCGCAGCTCGATCGAAAAAGGCAGCTCCTGCAAGACCACGCCGCCGGGCTGGGCCAGCAAGGCGGTGCTCGAGTGGGTGCCTTCGCCAACCAAGATGTTGCCGCGAAAGGTGGGGTTCGATGGGCTGAGCCGGTACTGAGCGGGCACATCGGCGATCATGCCGGCGCCGCTGAAGACGGCCTTGTCACCCCACCACATCTGCATGCGCACCATCAGGTCGCCGTCAAGCAAGCCGCCGATGCACACCATCACGATCGCGCTGTGGGCGGCGATGTAACCGAGCTTGTTGGCCGCGCCCTTCTTGGCCGCCACCATCCAGCCCTGTTCGCGCTGTTGCAGCTTGACGTTCCAGCCGCCCTGACGCAAAGCCTGACCGAAATCTTGCGCGGCCTGATGTGCGGGAGCGCCCAAGGCAGCCTGGGCTCGGTGTGCAAACGCCCTGAAGCTTTGCTCGCGAATGTTTTCCTTGTAGGCCCGGATATCCACCAGTATCTTGGGCGTGTTGCGGGCAATGCACAGTGAGGTGCTGATCACCAGGAAGGCCAGGATCAGCAGGAACCACCAGGCGCTGTAGACCGTAAACAGGTTGAGCTGGCCAAAGAGCTGCGCCCAAAAGGGGCCAAACTGGTTGACATAGTTGACCGCGGGCTCTGCCTGCTTGATGACGGTGCCGATGACGGAGGCGATGCAGATCACCGTCAACAGCGATATGGAAAAGCGCATGGACGAGAGCAACTCGAGCAAGCCCTTGCCCACACCGGCTCCTGCGGGTGCAGCAGACGGTTCGAAGTCGGTGGTGTCGGTGCTCATGCGTGCCCAAACCTCAGCGCCAAGGCCGCCTCAAGGCAGGGCGACCGCTCAAAAAAAACGGGCCTCTCCTCATGGAAGGCCCGCCCGTCCGCTTGTGATGTTTCAGGGCAAATTCCACCGAGGCCATCACGCACTGTAACGGCCCCAAGCGATCGGACCAAGCCCCTACAGGTCGAGTCCCTTTGGACAACGCGCTTTTGCGCGCGCCCTGTTTAACGCAGGCCGGCAATGTAGTCCGCCAGGGCCCGGATTTCTCGGTCGTTGAGCTTGGCCGCAACTTGGCTCATCTGCAGGCTGTTGCCCCGACCGCCATCGCGGTAAGCCGTCAGCTGCGCAGCGGTGTACTCGGCGTGCTGTCCGCCCAGACGGGGGTACTGCGCAGGGTTGCCCGCACCGCTCGGGTTGTGGCAGCCGGCACAGGCAGCAATCTGACGATCGGCCACGCCGCCGCGGTAAATGCGCTCGCCCAGCGCAACCAAGTCCTTGTCCTTGGCAAAGCCGGGCTTGGCTTTCTTGCTGGCCAGCCAAAACGAAATGTTCTTCATATCTTCGTCGGACAGACCGGCGGCCAGGCCTTGCATGACCGCGTTCTTGCGCACGCCTGACTTGAACTCCTTGAGCTGCTTGATCAAGTACTCGGGGTGCTGCTGGGCCAGCTTGGGATTGACAGGCGAGCCCGAGTTGCCATCGGCACCATGGCAAGCCGCGCAAGCAGCGGTGAACCTGGCCTCGCCTGCGACCAAGTCGGGTTTGGCTGGCGCCTTGGGCGCCGCATTGGCGGCTTGAACCAGGGGAGCTGACAGGGCCAGCAGGGCAGCCAAGAGAGTGGAGGCGAGCAGCTTCATAGGGACGCTTTTTGATGAACGCAAAATTCGGGGGCCGGTGATGCAGACGGCAAACGCCCGATTTTACAATGAGTGCATTGACCGGGTCGAACTGCGGCCACAATCGATGGGAGCCGAGTCTGTTCGTGCCGCCGCCGCGACTGCCCAGACTCCAAGGGCTCGATCGATCGCACGCCAGTCGATCGCCTGCGTCGGCCACCGCCCATCCCACTGCCTAAACCCCTGCCCTAAACTTTGCCCGCTATGACACCCACCGAGCCGGTCCGCGTCGACGCCAAGTTGGCCCTGGGTTGGCTGCACACCGCACGCTTTCTGACCACCGCACCGCAGCTGGAGCACTTGCCGGCAATCGATGTCGCCGAGATTGCCTTTGTAGGCCGCTCCAACGCCGGCAAATCGACCTGCATCAACACATTGACGCAGCAAAACCGACTGGCCTTTGCCTCCAAGACACCCGGGCGCACGCAAAGCATCAACCTGTTCTCGCTGGGCAAGCAAGGCTTGACCGACGCCGTGCTGGCCGACCTGCCCGGATATGGCTACGCGGCGGTGCCCAAGCAGGCCAAGCTGCGCTGGCAGCGCGTCATGGCCAACTACCTGGTCACCCGCGAGAACCTGCGCGCGGTGGTGCTGCTGTGCGATGCGCGCCTGGGACTGACCGAACTCGACGACATCTTGCTTGAAGTGATCCGGCCGCGGGTAGAGCAAGGTCTGCATTTCCTGGTGCTTCTGACCAAGGCCGACAAGCTCAACCGAAGCGAAGCGGCCAGGGCGCTGTCTATCGTGCAGCTCCAAGCCGGCGGGGGCCAGGTTCAGATGTTTTCCGCCCTCAAACGCCAGGGCGTCGAGCAGGCCGCGCAGACCCTCTGGCACTGGACCCATCCGCAAATCCCGGCTGCAGATCCGGCATGACCGGCATCGAGCGGTTCGATCTCACGCTGCCTCACGGCATCACCCTGGCCTGCCGCGCCGCCGGCGAGCCAGGTCGGCCCCTCATGCTGTTCCTGCACGGCTTTCCGCAAGGGGCTTTTGTCTGGGACGCCCTGCTGCTGCACTTTAG
>CANHBU010000129.1 GCA_947458345.1 Comamonadaceae bacterium | reverse complement strand
AGCTGCGCTGAATGGCGCCGACGCTGGCGGCGCTGACGTTGCCGTATTCGGTGGTGAACTGGCGGGCGTTCTCGCCCACATGCTGCAGCATGGCCCGCAGGTCCTTGAGGTCCAGCAGCAGCAGGCCCTGGTCGTCGGCGATTTTGAAAACCAAGTTGAGCACGCCGGCTTGGGTTTCGTTGAGCCCGAGCATGCGCGCCAGCAGCAGCGGCCCCATGTCGGAGATGGTCGCGCGCACCGGGTGGCCCTGCCGGCCAAACACGTCCCACAGCTGGGTCGGGCAGGCTTGGGGCTCGGGCAAAGGCAAGTTGCGCTCGGCCAGCACCGCCTTGAGTTTGGCGGAGGGTTGGCCCGGCTGGCTCACGCCCGTGAGGTCGCCCTTGACATCGGCCATGAAGACGGCGACGCCGCGCCTGGAAAACTGCTCAGCCAGAGTTTGCAGCGTCACGGTCTTGCCGGTACCGGTGGCGCCGGTGATCAGCCCGTGTCGGTTGGCCAATTCGGGCAGCAGCTGGCAGTCGGTGCGTGGGTTGCGGGCAATCAGCAGGGGATCGGCCATGGCGGCACTCCGTTGGGGGTCGTTCGGGGCGAAACGTAAAATGCGTCGCGTAGATTAATCCAAAACCTAGAGGATACGCCGTGGCCGGACACAGCAAATGGGCAAATATCCAGCATCGCAAGGGCCGCCAGGACGAAAAGCGCGGCAAGATCTGGACCCGCATCACCCGTGAAATCATCGTGGCGGCACGCTCGGGCGGTGGTGACATCAACATGAACCCGCGGCTGCGGCTGGCCATCGAAAAAGCCAAGGCGGCCAATATGCCGGCCGACAACATCAAGCGCAATGTCGACAAGGCCACCGGCAACCTCGAAGGCGTGAGCTACGAGGAGATTCGCTACGAGGGCTACGGCATAGGCGGTGCGGCCATCATGGTCGACTGCATGACCGACAACCGGGTGCGCACCGTGGCCGAGGTTCGCCATGCGTTTTCTAAATACGGCGGCAATATGGGCACGGAAGGCTCGGTGGCTTTTCAGTTCAAGCATTGCGGGCAGTTCATCTTTGCCCCAGGCGCGAGCGAGGAGCGCATCATGGAGGTGGCCCTGGAGGCCGGTGCCGAGGACGTGATCACCGACGACGAGGGCACCATCGAGGTGCTGTGCCCCGCGCCCGAGTTCGAGGCCGTCAAAAAAGCGCTGGAGGCGGCCGGGCTGCACAGCGAGTTGGCCGAGGTCACCATGCGCGCCGACAGCACGATCGAGCTGACAGGCGAGGGCGCGCAGAAAATGCAAAAGCTGCTCGATGTGCTGGAGGATCTGGACGATACGCAGGCCGTCTATCACAATGCAGAGCTCTCGCTTTGAGGCGAGGGTCGGTCGCCGACCGAACAAGAAAGAGTGAGCATGAAAGTTTTGGTAGTGGGGGGAGGCGGGCGCGAGCATGCGCTGGCCTGGAAGCTGGCGCAGTCGCCCAAGGTTCAAACGGTTTTTGTCGCCCCTGGCAATGGCGGCACAGCGCTCGATGCGAGGCTGCGCAATGTGCCCATCACCGATGTGCAGGCCTTGCGGGCTTGGGCGCAGACGCAGCAGATCGCGCTGACCGTGGTCGGACCCGAGCAGCCGCTGGCTGCGGGCATCGTGGATGAATTTCGCGCCCATGGTTTGCGCGTCTTCGGGCCGACCCAGGCCGCCGCCCAGCTCGAGAGCTCCAAGGCGTTTTCCAAGGCCTTCATGAAGCGCCACGGCATCCCGACGGCCGATTACGAGACCTTTAGCGACCCAGCAGCCGCCCATGCCTACATAGATCGCATGGGCGCGCCCATCGTGGTCAAGGCCGATGGTCTGGCGGCCGGCAAGGGGGTGGTGGTTGCCATGAGCCTGGAGGAGGCGCACCAGGCGGTGGACTTCATGCTGCTCGACAACACCCTGGGTGTGTCGCACAACGCAGGCGGGGCCCGGGTGGTGATCGAGCAGTTTTTGCAGGGCGAGGAGGCCAGCTTCATCGTCATGTGCGATGGCAACCACGTGCTGCCTCTGGCCACCAGCCAGGACCACAAGCGCCTGCTCGATGGCGACCAGGGCCCCAACACCGGCGGCATGGGCGCCTATTCGCCCGCGCCGGTGGTCACGCCGCAGGTGCACGCGCGGGCCATGCGCGAGATCATCTTGCCGACCGTGCGGGGCATGGAGAAAGACGGCATCGTCTTTACCGGCTTTCTTTACGCGGGCCTGATGATCGATGCCCAGGGCCAACCCCGGACGCTTGAATTTAACTGCCGCATGGGCGACCCAGAGACGCAGCCCATCATGATGCGCCTGAAGTCCGATCTGGCCGATGTGTTGATGGCCGCCACCGGTGGCACGCTCGATCAGATCGAGCTCGAATGGGACCGCCGGCCCGCACTCGGGGTGGTGATGGCCGCCCCGGGCTATCCGATGCAGCCGCGCAAGGGCGATGCCATCACCGGTTTGTTGCGGCCGCAGGACGAAGGTGACTGCGTGGTGTTTCACGCCGGCACCCAGGCGCAAGACGGGCAGACGGTGACCTCTGGGGGCCGTGTGCTGTGCGTCACCGCTCTGGCCGACACCGTGCGCCAGGCCCAGCAGCGCGCCTATGCACGGCTCGAAGGCATTGCGTTTGACGGCGCGCAGTGGCGCCGCGACATTGGCCACCGGGCCGTGAAGGTCTGAGAGGCTTTTCATGGCCGAGCTGACCAATTTGCCTGTTCAGTTTCGGGGCAGCGCCCTGGCCCGCCGCATCCTCAAGCTGATGGGCTGGCAGGTGCACTTTCGGGGCCTGCCCGCCCAGCATGGGGTGATTGTGGTCTACCCTCACACCTCAAACTGGGACTTTCCGGTCGGCTTGTTGGCCAAGTGGGCCACGGGCCTGGAAGCCAAATTTTTGGGCAAGCACACCTTGTTTCGCATCCCGCTGTTTGGCCCTTGGTTGCGCTGGCTCGGCGGTGTGCCAGTCGACCGCCGCGCCTCTGGCGGTGTGGTCGAGCAGATGGTCGAGATGTTTGCGCGCAAGCAGCAAGCGGGCGAGTATTTTTGGCTGGCCCTGACACCCGAAGGCACGCGCAGCTGGCGCCCGGCTTGGCGCAGCGGCTTTTACCGGGTGACTCTCAGCGCCCAGGTGCCCCTGGTCATGGCGGTGCTCGACTACGGCCGCAAAGAGGTGCGCCTGGTCGACGTGATGACGCTGTCGGGCCAGGTCGATGAGGACATGCGGCGCATTGCCCAGGTCTTCGAGGGCTGCAGGGGCTTTCGCGAGGAGTTGGCGGCGCCGATTCGTTTGGAAGTGGGCAAGGAGAGGCAATGAGCACATTGGATGTGGCCACGGGAAGGGCCTTTTTTATGGGGCTGCAGCAGCGCATCATGGCCGAGGTGCTTCGGCTCGATGGCGCGCAGCCGATCAGCGATGCCTGGCACAAGGCGCCTGGCGAGATGCTGCAAGGCGATGGCTTGACCATGATCGTCGAAGACGGTGCGGTGTTCGAGCGCGCCGGATGCGGGTTTTCGCATGTGCAGGGGCCCAAGTTGCCGCCGTCGGCCACGCAGCATCGGCCGGAGCTGGCCGGCGCGCCTTTTGAGGCCATGGGCGTGTCCCTCGTCTTTCATCCGCGCAACCCCTATGTCCCCACGGTGCACATGAACGTGCGCATGATCATGGCCAAGCCGGCTGCAGGCGAGCCGGTGGCCTGGTTTGGCGGCGGCATGGACCTCACGCCCTACTACGGCTTTGAGGACGATGCGGTCCACTTTCACAGCCAGTGCCAAAAGGCGCTGGTCCCCTTCGGCGGCGACAAATACCCGCGTTTTAAAAAGTGGTGCGACGAGTACTTCTTTCTCAAGCACCGCGGCGAGCCTCGCGGCATTGGCGGCGTGTTTTTTGACGACTTCAACGAGCTGGGCATGCAGCGCAGTTTTGAGATGCTGCAGTCAGTGGCTGGGCATTTTGTGCCGGCCTACATGCCCATTGCCGAGCGCCGTCTGGGCACGCCCTGGGGTGAGCGCGAGCGCGCTTTTCAGCTCTACCGGCGCGGCCGCTACGTCGAGTTCAACTTGGTGTGGGACCGGGGCACGCATTTCGGCTTGCAGTCCGGCGGGCGGACCGAGTCCATCTTGTTGTCGATGCCGCTGAACTGCAGCTGGTCCTACCGGCGCGAGGATCCGCCCGAGACGCCCGAGGGGCGTCTGCTGCGTGACTTCTTGATCGCCAGGGACTGGGTTTGAGCCAGGCGCGCCGCATCGGGCTGTTTGGCGGGGCCTTCGATCCGCCGCACCAGGCGCATGTGGCGCTGGCGCGTGCTGCCCTGGCGCAGCTCAAACTCGACGAGCTGCGCATCATCCCGACCGGGCAAGCCTGGCACAAGAGCAGGGCGCTGAGCCCGGCGGCCGATCGGCTGGCCATGGTCAAGCTGGCCTTTGCCGATCTGGCCGGTGTGCTCATCGACGAGCGCGAGCTGCATCGGGGCGGGGCCAGCTACACCATCGACACCGTGCTGGCCTTGCGCGCCGAGCAGGCGCAGGCCGAGTTTTTTTTGCTCATGGGGGCCGACCAGTGGGCCGCTTTTCCCGCTTGGCACCGCTGGCAGGAATTGGCCTCGCTGGTGCATCTGTGCGTGGCGCGCCGGCCCGATCTGGCCGCTGTCTCTTCTGACGGCGCGCTTGCCGTGACCTGGCTCGATTTGCCGCCCATGGCCTTGAGCGCCACCCGCATCCGCGGGCAAGTGGCCGCTGCGCCGGCCGGCGCGTCCTGGGCCGATCTCGTGCCAGCGGCCGTGGCGCGTTATATTTCCGACCATCGCCTCTATGCCCAGCCCTGAAGGCTCCACCCACTTTTGCCGGCGCACAGCCGGTCTATCTGCATGACCGAACCCAAAGCCCTCGCTGTCAAACGCAACGTCAACGCGCTGCAAAAGGCCATCGTCACCGGTCTTGAGAACGTCAAAGCCCAGGACATCCAGGTCTTCGACACCGAGCACATCACGTCTTTGTTTGAGCGGGTGATCGTGGCCAGCGGCACGTCTAATCGCCAGACCAAAGCGCTGGCGGCCAGCGTGCGCGATGCGGTTCGCCAAGCGGGCTTTGACAAGCCGCGCGTTGAAGGCGAGGACAACGGCGAATGGATCATCGTCGACTGCGGCGCTGCGGTCGCCCACATCATGCAGCCCTTGATTCGGCAGTACTACCACCTCGAAGAGCTCTGGGGTGACAAGCCGATTCGGCTCAAGCCAGCGACCGCGCCCAAGGCCCGATCGAGCGCCAGCAAACCGCAGGAGCCCGCCCCCGCGGTAGCCCGCAAGGCTGCGCCGCGCAAGGCGGCTGCGGACAAGACAGCGGACAAGACGACGGGAAAGACCACAGAAAAGGCTGCGATCAAATCGCCGGCAAAATCTTTGACAGAGCCGTCGACAAAGCCTTCGACAAAGCCGTCTAAAAAGCCAGGGCTTGCCGCGGCTCCTGCGGCCGCCAAAACGCCGGCCAAGCGGGCCTCCAAGGCATCGGCCACCGCTCCCAAGAAAGCAGCCGGCAAGGTGGCCCCCCGAGCCGTGGCGGTCAAGAAGTCTGCCGCGACCAAGGCGCCGGCCAAGTCTTCGCGCGGCGCATGAAGCTGAAGATCGTGGCAGTGGGCCTCAAGCTGCCCGACTGGGCCCAAAGCGCCTGCGACGACTACCTCAAACGCTTTCCGCCCGAGCTCAAGCCCGAAGTCAAAACGGTCAAAACCGAGCCACGTGGCTCACGCACGGTGCCCACGCTGCTGGCGGCCGAGCGCGAACGCATCGAGGCGGCCATCGTCAAAGGCAGTCGGGTCATTGCTCTCGATGAGCGCGGCGCCGATATCGGCACGGCGGCCCTGGCCGACAAGCTGCAGGCATGGCAGCGCGAGGGCTGTGATGTGGCCCTGATCATCGGGGGGCCCGATGGGCTTGACGCCGGCCTCAAGCAGTCGGCCCATGAGCGGCTGCGCCTGTCGGCCCTGACGCT
>CANHBU010000128.1 GCA_947458345.1 Comamonadaceae bacterium | reverse complement strand
GGTCAATGGTTTCGCGCTGCAAGATCCGGTCCAGCGAGCGCCCGTCTTCGGCCAGCAAGACGTCAAAACCCTCTTGCGAGAGGTAGCGGCGCAGCAGGTCGCGGATGCGTGTGTCGTCATCGACGATGACGACTTTGTCAAGGCGGTTGGAGGTAGCCATGGCTTATTGCGCCGTCCAGCCGCCGTCCATGTTCCATGCCACGCCGCGCACGTTGTTGCCTGCGGCTGAGCAAAAGAACACGGCCAGCTCACCCAGCTCTTCGGGGGTGGTGAATTGCATGGAAGGTTCTTTTTCCTGTAGCAATTGTTTTTTGGCCTCTTCGTTGGACAAGCCCATGGCCACCGCTTTGGCGTCCACTTGTTTTTGCACCAGGGGCGTGAGCACCCAGCCAGGGCAAATGGCGTTGCAGGTCACGCCCGTGGTGGCGGTCTCCAGTGCGGTGACCTTGGTCAGTCCGACGATGCCGTGCTTGGCCGCCACGTAGGCGGCCTTTTCGGCCGAGGCCACCAGACCATGCACCGAGGCCACATTGATGATGCGGCCCCAATTGGCCGCCTTCATGGCGGGCAGGGCCAGGCGGGTGGCGTGAAAGGCGCTTGATAAATTGATGGCGATCACCGCATCCCAGCGCTCAACAGGAAAGTCTTCGATCTTGGCCACATGCTGGATGCCGGCGTTGTTGACCAGGATGTCGACCCGACCAAAGCGCTCGGCAGCAAAGGCCATCATCGCCTCGATCTCGGCCGGCCGGCTCATGTCGGCCCCGTGATAGGCCACCTGCACCCCGAGCGCGGCGATCTCGGCCTGTGGGCCGGCGCTGTCGCCAAAGCCGTTGAGCACCAGGTTGGCGCCCTCGGCGGCCAGGGCCTTGGCGATGCCCAGGCCGATACCGCTGGTCGATCCGGTCACGAGTGCTGTTTTGCCTTTGAGCATGCGATTCTCCTGTGCAATTGGGGCGACAATTCGCATCCCCGCCGCGCGGGGCTTCTTGTCTAAACCCGCGATTATGGGGTGCCTTGTTGGCGCCAAACTTGCATGACCGAGCCGCAACTGCACCACCTGCCATGCCCCGATCCCACCGGCAGCCACCGGCTCGCCTATTGGATGTGGGGGCAGTGGGGGCAAGCCCAAAACGCCCATCTGGTGCTGTGCGTGCACGGACTGACCCGCCAGGGCCGCGACTTCGACACCCTGGCGCGTGCCTTGCTCGAGCGCGCCAGCGCCCTGGGGCAGAGCCTGTGCGTGGTCTGCCCCGACGTGGCAGGCCGCGGCGCCAGCGACTGGCTGAGCGATCCGGCGCTTTATCAGCCCCTGACCTACGTGGCCGATATGCAGGCCTTGCTGGCGCACCTGCACGCCCAGCAGCGTATCGACCGGCTCGACTGGGTGGGCACCAGCATGGGCGGCATCATCGGCATGTTGGCGGCGGCGCACAGCCAAGCGCTGCCGCGGCCGATCGACCATCTCGTGCTCAACGATGTGGGCCCGCATCTCGATTGGACGGGTTTGGCGCGTATCAAGGGCTATGCGGGGCGGGGCGGGCCTTTTGTCAGTTTGCAAGAAGGGCTGGACGCGCTGCGCCTGAACATGGCCGGCTTTGGTCCGCACAGCGACCAGCAGTGGCAAGAGCTCAACACGCCCATGCTCAAGCGCAGCGCCGACGGCCGCTGGGCCCTGCACTACGACCCGGCCATTGCAGCCCCACTGGCCGGCCTGAGCCCGCAGTCCAATGCGCAAGCGGGCGATGTGATGCAGGCGTTCTACGAGCAGATCAGCGCCAAAACGCTGTTGCTGCGCGGCGCCGACTCCGACCTGCTCTCGCGTCAAGCGGCCTTGGCCATGACCGCGTGCGGCCCGCGCCCGGCATGCATCGAGTTCGCGGGTGTGGGCCATGCGCCCACGCTGATGGCTCAGGACCAATTGCAGGCTGTGCTCGACTTCCTGTTGCAGTCCTGAGGGCTCGGCCATCGCCCTGTCATGAAAAGCGAGATCCACGCCGCCCACGCCGCCGATGCCGGCGGCATCTTGGCTGTGACCGCTCAGGGCCTGCCCGACGAGCCTCAGGTGCTGGCGCGTGCGCGCGCTTTCGCCGAACCCTTGCTCACGGGCCGCCTGCTTGACACCGGCGAGCCGATCTTGGCCCACGCCGATGCGGTGGCCGCGATCTTGCAGGCTCTGGGCGGCTCGCAGGCCATGCAGGCCGCCAGCTACCTGGTTTACGCCTGCGAGCACTTAAACAAGCCCGCTGAAGTGATTGCAGCGGCCTTTGGCCCCAGCCATGCCGAGTTGGCGCTGGCCACCAACAAATTGGTGGCGGTGCAGCGCCAGGCCCGCCTGGCCCAAAGCCGCCACGCGCATGAGCCGGCGGGGCAGAGCGAGACGGTGCGCAAGATGCTGCTGGCCTTCTCGCGCGATCTGCGCGTGGTCATGCTGCGCCTGGCCTCGCGTTTGCAGACGCTGCGCTACTACGCTGCGGCCCGGCTGCAGCCTGATGTGGCGATGGCCCACGAGTCGCTGCAGGTGTTTGCGCCGCTGGCCAACCGCTTGGGCATCTGGCAGATCAAGTGGGAGCTGGAAGACCTGGCCTTTCGCTTCACCGAGCCGCAGACCTACCGCGAGATTGCCAAACTGCTCGATGAAAAGCGCCTGCAGCGCGAAAGCTATCTGCAGGCGCTGTGCGCGCAGCTGCAAGCCCAGCTGCAGCAGCTGGGCCTTGAGGTCTCGGTGCAGGGCCGGCCCAAGCACATCTACAGCATCGTGCGCAAGATGCGCAGCAAATCGCTGGGCTTCGAGCAGGTGCTCGATGTGCGGGCCTTGCGCGTGATCGCGCCCGATCTCAAGGCCTGCTACGCCGTGCTGGCCCATGTGCACGAGCGCTTTGAGCAGGTCGAAGGCGAGTTTGACGACTACATCGCCCGCCCCAAAGCCAATGGCTACCAGTCGCTGCACACCGTGGTGCGCGACCCTGAGGGCAAGGCCATCGAGATCCAGATTCGCACGCCGGCCATGCACGCGCACGCCGAAAGCGGCGTGGCGGCGCACTGGGCCTACAAAGAAGCCGGTGGCAAGAAGGGTGGGGTGGTGGCCAGCGGCCCCTACGAGGCCAAGATTGCCGTGCTGCGTCAGTTGCTGGCCTGGGAGCGCGAAATGTCGACGCCGCTGTCGCTGCCGGGTCAAGGCGGTCAGGGGCTGCTTGAGGACCGCATCTACGTGCTCACGCCCGAGGCGGCGGTGGTCGAGCTCGCGCGCGGCGCCACGCCAGTGGACTTTGCCTACAGCCTGCACACCAACCTGGGCCACCGCTGCAGGGGCGCACGCATCGACGGCGCGATGGTGCCGCTGAACACGGCGCTGCGCAATGGCCAGACGGTGGAGATCATCGCAGCCAAGGAGGGCGGGCCTTCGCGCGACTGGCTCAACCCCGAGCTCGGGTTCTTGGCCAGCCCGCGTGCGCGCGCCAAGGTGCGCGCCTGGTTCAATGCGCTGGCGCTGCAAGAAACCGTGGCGCGCGGGCGCGAGGCGGTCGAGCGGCTGCTGCAGCGCGAAGGCAAGACCGCGATGGGCCTGGAAGAGCTGGCCGGTCAGCTGGGCTTTAAAAGCGCCGACGGTTTGTTCGAGGTGGTGGGCAAGGACGAGTTTTCCCTGCGCACCATCGAGAACATGCTGCGCCCGCCTGAGGCCGCGCCGTCGGCCGACGATCTGGCGCTGGCCAAGATGCGTTCGGGCGCAGAGCGCTCGGCGCAGGGGGGCGTGCTGGTCGTGGGCGTGGATTCTTTGCTCACCCAGCTGGCCAAGTGCTGCAAGCCCGCGCCACCCGATCTGATTCGGGGCTTTGTCACCCGCGGCAAGGGCGTGAGCATCCACCGCAGCGACTGCAGCAATTTTCGCAACATGGCCTCCGGCAGCCCCGAGCGGGTGATCGAGGTCAAGTGGAATGCCAGCGGGCCGGCGCTCTACGCGGTCGACATCGCCATCGAGGCAGCCGACCGTCAGGGGCTGCTGCGCGATATCTCCGAGGCTTTCTCGCGCGAGAAGGTCAATGTGACGGGCGTGCAGACCCAGTCGCTGCGCGACCACCACGGCGACAGCGCCCGCATGACTTTTACCGTCGAAGTCGGTGACGCGCGTGCGGTGCAGCGCGTGCTCGCCGCTGTGGTCCAGGTCGCTGGCGTGCGCCGGGCGCGCAGGCGCTGATCGCAGCTCTGGGCAGTAGTTGGCGGTAACTGGCGTTAACTGGCGTTAACTGCCAGAGCGCCCGCACGCTCCCTTGTTCAGGGCACCAAGGTCAGAAACAGGAAGGCTGCAAACAACACCAGATGAATGGCACCGTGCATCATGAAGGTGCGGCCCGAGGCCAGCGTGATCGAGCCGACCAGGAAAGTCAAGGCCAGCAGGGCCATGTCTTTAGGCGCCAGGCCCAGCGTGAGCGGCAAGTCGAGTAGCACCGAGGCCAGCACGACCACCGGGATGGTCAGCCCAATACTGGCCAGCGCCGACCCGATCGCCAGGTTCATGCTGGTCTGCAGACGATCGGCCCGCGCGGCTCGAACCGCTGCCCAAGTCTCGGGCAGCAAGACGATCAGCGCAATGATGATGCCCACCACCGCTCGCGGCGCGCCCTGCTGGGCGACCCCGTTTTCGATGACCGGCGAGAGCAACTTGGCAAAGCCCACCACAGCGAGCAGGGCCAGCATCAGCATCAAGGCGCTGAGCCAGGCACGCCCTGCGCTGGGCGCCGGTGCGTGCACCGACTCGTCTTCTACCTTCACGGCGGGCAGGAAATAGTCGCGGTGGCGTACCGTCTGAACGAACACGAAAATCAGCCACAGGCAGCCCGAGGACAGGGCCACGAACAGCAGTTGCGAAGTCGAGTAACTGGGCCCGGCGACGGTTGTGGTCAGCGAGGGCATGACCAGCACCAGCACCGACAAGGTGGCCAGCGCGGCAAAGCCGGCGCCCATGCCTTCAATTCGAAAGTGCTGCTCCCGGTGCCGCATGCCACCGATGAGGATGCACACGCCGATGACCCCGTTGGCAATGATCATGACGGCTGAGTAGATGGTGTCACGTGCCAGCGCCGATGCCTCCTGGCCGCCAGCGAGCATCACCGACAGGATTAGCGCCGTTTCAATGACCGTAACGGCCAGCGCCAGCACCAGCGTGCCAAAAGGCTCGCCCACCCGGTGCGCGATCACCTCGGCATGGTGTACAGCAGCCAGCACCGCGGCGATCAAAATCGCGACCGCCCCAGCGGTCAGCGCGCTGCTGGGCGGCATCGCAAAGGCCAGCGGCAGCGCAGCGGCGGCAAGTCCGGCAATCCAATTCATCGAATTCATGGGTGCTACAATCTTGCCCAACGATTCAGGCGCATAGCTCAGCTGGTTAGAGCACCACCTTGACATGGTGGGGGTCGTTGGTTCGAGTCCAATTGCGCCTACCATACAAGCCCTTGCAAGTCTTTGTCTTGCAAGGGCTTTTTGTTTTTGGGGCCACTCTTTCGTGATCCAAGGCGTGGCTCTGTACCGAAAAAAATACGCAATGGCTGTTGCTGTTTGAGCCTCGAGCTGCGTGGCTGCTGGAGGCATCGCGGGATGGAGGCATCAGTTAACCGGAACAGGTACTGAGCGCTAGCAAGCAAGCCTCGGTGACTGCTTGACCGTATCGCATTAGAGATACATAATCGCAGGATCAGAGGATTCCGTCATGCCCCATTCCACGATGTTGCACGTCCGTGTGGACGAAGAAATCAAGACGCGAGCCAGCCAGGCACTGGCAGCCATGGGGCTGTCGGTGTCTGATGCTGTGCGCATCCTGCTCAAGCGCGTCGTGAATGATCAGGCATTCCCATTGGAGTTGAAGGTGCCCAACGCCCAGACCCGTGCGGCGATGCAAGAGGCCCGCGCCATGGCCAAGGCGCGCACCGTCCGTTTTAGCTCTGCGGCCGGGATCACGGATCAGGCACGCCGTGCAGCCTATTGAATGTCGGCTCATTG
>CANHBU010000127.1 GCA_947458345.1 Comamonadaceae bacterium | reverse complement strand
TTGGCGCTGCATCATGGCGCAAGAGCTGCTTACCCGATCGCTTGGGTCGCTCTGGCGCTCGAGCAGCTGCAGCCCGTGCATCAGGGGCGCCAGGGGATTGCGCAGCTCGTGGCTGAGCCGCGCCAAAAACTCGGACTGGCGCCGGCTGACCTGCTGCAGCTTGCGTGCAATGTCGTGCCATCTCTGCGCCCGCCGACGCAGTTGCTGCGCAAGAGCAGCCGCGTCTGCCGCTAAATCTGGCCGTTGAGCCACGCGGCTGTCCGGCGCATCAGCTGGGCCTGTCGGGCCTCCCAGCTCTGTCGGGCCTCCCAGCTCTGTCGGGCCTGCGGCCAGCCCGCGAGTTTCGTCGTGCCCGTTGGAACGTGCAGGCGCGTCCCCCGCCTGTGCGGCACTCCAGGTGCTGCTCCAGGTGCTGCTCCAGGCAAGGGGTGAGCCCGCATGTGGGTTGAATCGGTAAGAGATGGTTCGCATCATGGCTGCGCAGATTTAACCGCAGGCAGCAGCCTGAGCGGGCGTGACAAGCGTCACGCAGACGCAAGCAAATGTAAGGCCGTCGCCTATCGATCGCCGGGCTGCTGCCCATGGAGGCTTGGGGCGCTGCTGGCTTTGCTGCGACGGGGTGGCCGCACAGAGGGGCCGCTCTGTGGTCGCACTTTGGCTGCAATGTGGCCGGTGCGCTCAAGCCCTTCGGGGCATGCGCCAGGGCAGCAGGGTCCGCACGATGGGATTGACCAGGCGCGGCACGTTGAGCGTTTCGTGAAAGCTGGTCACGTCTTCATCGAGCAGACGGCTGCGCAGCACGCTGCGCTGGTAAAAGGGCGTGTCTTCGAGTTGCTGCAGCACCTGCACCGGGCCCTGGCTGCGCATGCGGCGGGCGATGCGCCAGCCGGTGGGCGGCAGCGGCTTTTGAGCAGGCGCCTCGAAGGGCAGCACGCGGCCGTCGGGCATGAAGCGCAGGGCCAGCACCTGGCCGGCCGGATCGTCAGGCTCGATGTCGTAGATCACCGCGGTGCTGCCATCTGAGAGCTGGCCGCGTGACCAATCCCAGTGGGTAAAGCCGCTTTCTATCGGTTCATCGCCCTCGTTGGAGTCCAGATAGGCGTGCCCTTGCCAGCTCATGTGCGGCTGCGTCAGCTCGACCTTCACACGCGCCTGCGGTGCGATCGGCCCCCAGCGGTGGCGCCCGCTGGTCTCTAGCGGCGTGCTGAAGTTAAACAGCCGGCTCGGCTCAAGCGTGACCCTTCCGCGCACACGCAGCGGAATGGGCATGCCCACCTCGTCAATGTCCAGGATCAAACGTTGGCCGTCCCAGTGCAAGCGGCTCGGGCCGATGACAAAGTGCTCGGCATCGCGCTGGCAGTGGCGCGCGCCGCGCTCGGTCATGCACCAGCGGCCAGCGCCGGGGCTGTAGAGCGCCACGTTGAGCGCGCAGTGGTCCATTGGGTTGGCCTGGCCGCTGCGGCGTGCCCAGGCGTAGTAGGGCGAAAACACGCTGCCGACAAAGGCGATGAGGGTCAGGCCGTGGCGGCCGTCGTCGCTCAGGGCGTCGATGTACCACCAGAGGTAGCCACCCGAGGGGACCGCCTGGTCAAAGCGGGGCTGGCCATCAGGGCCGCGGCCGCCTGCCGGCCCGACAGTGCCGCCATCGGTACGCCCGGACCCGGGTGCACGCTGCCCCCTGCCAGGTACAGGCCCGCAATCGGGCTGCGCGCCCCCGGTCTGGCAAAGGCCGACATCCAGCCGTGCGTCGCCTGTCCGTACAGCGCCCCGCCCGTGGCCGGAAACAGTCGCGCGAAGTCCTGCGGCGTCGTGCGCAAGACCTGTCGGTCCTGCGCCTGGATCTTCAGGCCGCATTGGCGCATCAGTTGAAAGCTGGTGGTCTGGCATTGTTCGAGGGCCTCCTCGGTCTGTGAGCTGTGGGCCTGATCGCCGTTGGCCGGCGCATTGACCAGGCACAGCAGCCGCTCTGCGCCGGCTGGGCTGGCCTGGCCGCTGCCCCGGTCTTGGGCGCAGACATAGACGGTGGGGCGACTGGGCAGTCGAGCGGCAGCAAAGATATCGCGAAACTCGCTGGCGTAGTCGGCCTGGAAGAAAACATTGTGCCGATCCAGCGCCAGCCCCTCGGTAGGCGCATGGATGGACCAGGTCAGCGCCGACAGCGAACGCTGCGGCGCCTTGGCCGGCACCGCAGCGCGCAGCCCATCGCCGAGCAAGCCGGCGCGCAAGGCCGCTGTATCGCCATTGAACACCACGCTGTCGGCTTGCAGGCGCTGGCCATCGGCCAGGTGCACGGCCTGCACCCGCCCGTCTCTCACTTCGATCTGCTCGCAGCGCGTGCCGTAGCAAAAGCGCGCGCCGCGGGCCTGGGCCAACTCGGCCAGCTTGCGCGCCAGAGCATGCATGCCGCCTTGCACCGACCACACCCCGTCGAGCTCGACCTGGGCAATGAGCATCAGGGTGGCCGGCGCCTGCCAGGGCGACGAGCCGCAGTATGTGGCGTAGCGGGCAAAGAGCTGGCGCAGCCTGGGGTCCCGAAAGTAGTGCCCCAGGCTCTCCCACAGGCTGCGCATCGGACCGATGCGTGCCAGCGTGGCCAGGCCCCGCGCGCCAAGCTGCCCACTCAGGCCCAGGGCGCTGGGTGCGGCCGCGCGGATGTAGGGGCCTTCGAGCGCCTGGTAGACCTCGCGCGCAGTGGCGCAAAAGGCCGCAAACCGCCGCGCTTCCGGCGCCCCTGCAAATTGTGTGACCGCCTCCAGCGAGCGCTGGGGGTCGGCGTACAGGTCCAAGGAGCTGCCATCGCTCCAAAAGTGGCGCGCCAGGATGGGCAGCGCACTCAGGCGCAGCTCGGCCTCCACGGTGGTGCCGGCCGCAGCAAAGATTTCATCGAACACCCAGCGCATGGTGAACACCGTCGGGCCGCTGTCAATGGGCGCGCCATCGACCAAAGGCTGACGGATCTTGCCTCCGGGGGCGTCGGCCGCTTCGATGACCGTCACCTGCAGCCCCTGGCGGGCCAGTTCGAGCGCGCTGACGAGCCCGGCCATGCCGGCGCCCACCACCACCACCTGGTGCTCAGCCATGGACCGGGTCCAGCTCAGTCGCTTGCGGTCCGGGCCAGTGCCCTCGGTGTTGCAGCATCCGCATGCGAACGAACATGGACTCGGAAAAATAGTCTTTGGCATAGGCCTGTTCGATGGCGCGCTTGTGCGCGCCGTTCATCGAATAGCCCAGCATCGAGGCTGTGTCTTGCCAGACACTGAAGGTGCATTGGCGCAGCAGCGGCGCCTCGCCCAGTCCCATTGCCAAGAGGCAGCCCGGGCTGCGCCGCAGGTCTGCCTCTGCGGCAGGGGCCTGTTTCCAAAATGACATGGCCTTGGCCGGCCGGATGCTCGCGCGGGTGAGGGCGGCGAGCCATTGGGGCTGGGGTTCGGCCTGCACCAGTTCGGGCAGAGGCGAGGGCAGGGCGCTGCGCAGCCAGGCGTGACCGTCCCAGGAGCCACGCGCCGACTCGACCGACAGCAGGCCGCTCCAAAATTGCTGTGCACGATCGCGAAAAGCCGCTACGATCGGGCCGTTAAGAAAAGCCAGGGCGTTTTCGGCCTGATCGAACAAGGCGACGATCCCCTGGTGCGAGCTGCTCGGTCTGAGGCGAAAGCCCCCCTGGTTGCCGCTGCCCATCACTTTACCGAAGAGCAGGCCCGGTGTGCCTTTGAGACCGGAGCCGCCTTGCATCAGGCGCAACCAGCCCCAACGGCGGTGCGCATCGAGATAGTTGACGAGAACCACCACCACCACGCCGCTGAGCCCAGAGTTGGCGTCGGCAGGTGCGGGGTTCATGGTCGGATTTAAAAAAAGAGCCGGGGCGTTGAAGCGCCCCGGCCAGAAGAGCAAGCCTAACGCTTGGCCGCAGGAGCGGCGGCGGAGGCTTGCAGGGCAGCTTTTGCGGCTTTCACCGGAGCGGTGTCGGCCAAGGTGGTATCGCGTCCAAGTTCAGGGTGATCCTTGAGCATGCCTGTGCCGTTGAGCGGCTTGTAGGCGCCCTGATGGCAGGTGGCGCAATTGAGCTTGGCCACATCGCCCAGTTCTCCCTTGCGGTGCGCCGGGAAGACATCGGTCAGCGGCTCCAGATAGCTCAAATTGAGGTCGCGCGCCATGCGGATGCCGTGCCAAGCCGTCACGCGTTGGGGCGGGCCGCCTTCCCAGGAGGCGATATTGCGCGTGTTGTGGCAGTAGGTGCAATTGACGCCCAGGGAGGACGACATGTGCATCATCAGCCCGTAGGTCCATTCGGCTTGCTTGATCGACTGCCGGTTGCCGGTGGGCAAGGCGGTGTTGCCGTTGACGCGGATTTCTTCCTTGCCCAGCAAGAAGGGCGTGAAGGGGTCATTGGGCAAAGAGCTCAGGCCGACGGTTTTGGCCGGTGAGTTTTGACCCGCGGTGTCGCCAATGAAGTTGGCTCCCTTGGGCGCGTTGTCTGCGGTAAACCAGATCTCTTTGGGCACCGGATTGCCGCGGTGGCAGGTAAAGCAGGTCACACCGGTTTGCCCGACGTGGTTTTTCCAGTCGGTGTTGATGTGCTGCGTCATCTCGACCATCTTGCGCGCCACCACCTTGGTGTACTTGCTGTCGTCGGCAAAGTTGGCTGGGTTGTGGCAGTACGCGCAGCCTTGTTCAGGCGCGATCCAGGTGGTCATATTGGCCATCAGGCGGGTAAATTGCCCCACGCTGAGATCGCCAAGCACCTTGACGTTTTGGTAGACCTGGCCGGCCTTGGGGCCATCGGCCGACGCTTGCGGCGCCGCCTCGGGCACTTCGTTGCTAGCCGCTTGCTTCTCAACCGTGCGGGGGTTGTAGACCTGCACCATGCCGGTGCCGGCATAGCCGTGCTGCACGCTGGTCACGGGCGGTCTCTCGCAGGCGGCCAGCAGGGCCAGACTGGCCAAGCCCAGCAGCCGGGTGACAGGCAGAAGAAAAGAGGACTTCTTACTCATGGCTTGACTCCAGAAGGGGCAGCTTGCAAGGCCGGGTCGGTGACAGCCGGGAAGACGTCGGGGTAGGGCGGAGCCACGCCGTGCTTGACGGCCCACAGGTACCAGTTGTCCACCACGGTGCCGGTCAGCAAGATGCCGATGCCACCGGTCAGTGTGGTCAGCACCGCGAACCACCAGGCCCAGCGGTGGATCGACTCCATGGTGGCGTTAAAGCCCATGGTCCAGCGCCAGAAGAGGGCAGCGCGCTCGCTGGCTGTGCCGCGGTCGACGATCTGCTCGATCTCGCGCTCGCCGCCGTAGCGACCCACCGCCAAGATGGTGGCGCCGTGCATCGCAAACAGCAGCGCCGAGCCGTAGAGGAAGGCAATCGACAGGGCGTGGAAGGGGTTGTAGAACAGGTTGCCGTAGCGCAGCGAAAAAGCGGCCGTCCAGTCCAGGTGCGGGAAGATGCCGTAGGGCACCGCCTCGCCCCAGCTGCCCATCAGGATGGGCCGGAACAGGCCAAGCACCAGGAACAGCCACATCGCCGACAAGAAGGCATAGGGGATGTGCATGCCCAGGCCAAGCTCACGCGCTCTGCGCCAGGTGCGGGCAAACCACAGCAGCACCGAGATCAGCAGGAACAGGCTCGACAGCAGGTACCAGCCGCCCTGGTTCATGGGCGGCATCGACAGGCCGTATTGAGGCGGTGGCGGCTCCAGGGCCAGCCAGAACAGTTGGCGAATGAACTGGATCGGATCCCAGTTGACCTGCGCCAACATATTGAAGCCGATGATGTTGATGGCCAGCGTGCCAAAGATGAGCGAGGCCAAGCGCAGCCCGCCCAGGTAGATGGGACCGAGTTGGGCATTGCCCAGCTTGCCCAGCCAATAGTTGAGCAGCGGCTGTCCGGTGCGCGGGCTGTTGCCGTGTCCGAGGTCGACCCCGTGCGAGACCGGGCCGACGGCGTTGACGGTGGTAAAGAGGTTTTGGTATTGCGCCATGGTCAAGTCTCCTTGCTCACTGGATGGGCCACTGCGACC
>CANHBU010000126.1 GCA_947458345.1 Comamonadaceae bacterium | reverse complement strand
CTACTTTCGCGACGAGCCCCCCTTGGGCGCGCTGGAAGCGGCGACTCGACTCGGACGCAGCCGGTTTGAACGGCTGATCAGCCTGACCAGCCTGTCCAAGCGCAGCAACGCACCGGGGCTGCGATCGGGCTTCGTGGCGGGCGACGCCAACATCCTTAAAGCCTTTACGCTCTACCGCACTTACCATGGCAGCGCCATGAGCCCGGTGGTGCAGGCGGCCAGCCAGGCGGCCTGGGACGATGAGGCACACGTGCAACTGAACCGCCAGCTTTATCGCGAAAAATTTGCCCGCGTCACGCCCGTGCTGCAGCAGGTCATGGAGGTCGCCCTGCCCGATGCGGGGTTTTACCTGTGGGCGCAGGTGCCCGAGGCTTTTGGGGGATCGGACACCGAATTTTCGCGCCAGCTGCTGGCTCAATACAATGTGGTGGTCCTGCCCGGCAGTTATCTCGCGCGGGAGGCGCCGGGGCACGATGGCCAGCCCTTTAACCCCGGTGCTGGTCGGGTGCGTATGGCGCTGGTGGCCGAGACCGCCGAATGTCTCGAGGCGGCCGAGCGCATTGTCCAATTCATCGAATCGAAAAAGTAAATCATGAGTCCACAGCAATTGCAGTCCATCATCGAAGCGGCCTGGGAAGATCGCACCCGGCTGTCCCCCGCCAGCGCACCGCAAGACATCCGCGATGCGGTTGAAGCCGTGATTGGCCAGCTCAACAATGGCAGCTTGCGTGTGGCCACCCGGCAAGCGGTGGGCCAATGGACGGTGCACCAGTGGATCAAAAAGGCCGTGCTGCTGTCGTTTCGGCTTAACGACAACGAAATCATGCGCGCTGGCGACCTGGGTTTTTTCGACAAGGTCAAGACCAAGTTCTCTCACCTCGACGCCGACCAGATGCGCGCTGCGGGCGTGCGCGTCGTGCCTCCGGCGGTAGCGCGGCGAGGCAGCTTCATCGCCAAAGGCGCCATCCTCATGCCCAGCTACGTGAACATTGGCGCCTGGGTCGGTGAAGGCACCATGGTCGACACCTGGGCCACCGTAGGCAGCTGCGCGCAAGTCGGCGCCAACGTCCACCTCTCCGGCGGCGTCGGTCTAGGCGGCGTGCTCGAGCCGCTGCAGGCCAACCCCACCATCATTGAAGACAACTGCTTCATCGGCGCACGCTCTGAAGTGGTCGAGGGTGTCATCGTCGAGGAAAACTCGGTGATCTCCATGGGCGTCTACATCGGCCAAAGCACGCCCATCTACGACCGCGAAAATGACACGGTGAGCTACGGACGCATTCCAGCCGGATCGGTCGTGGTGTCGGGCAACCTGCCCAAGGCGGGCGGTAAGTACAGCCTTTACTGTGCGGTCATCGTCAAGCGCGTCGACGCCAAGACCCGTGCGACCACCAGCCTGAACGATTTGCTGCGCGACTGAATCACCCACTGCTGTGTTGCACCGGCATGAATGACACCCTGGAGTTGACCGAGGATCTGATCGGCCGGGCCTCGGTCACGCCCGAAGACGGTGGCTGCCTGCAGCTGCTCGGGCAGCGCCTGGCGCGCATCGGCTTCGTCTGCGAGCGCCTGGACAGCGGCCCGGCTGACTTTCGGGTCAGCAACCTGTGGGCCCGCCGAGCCGGCACATCCGGTTCGCACACCTTGGTATTTGCCGGGCACACCGATGTGGTGCCCACCGGCCCGCTTGAAAACTGGACCAGCGCGCCCTTCGTGCCCAGCCACCGGGGCGGACAACTCTACGGCCGGGGCGCCGCCGACATGAAGACCTCCTTGGCGGCCATGGTGGTGGCCACAGAGGAGTTTTTGCAGCAGCACCCTGAGCCTGCCTTGTCCATCGCCTTTTTGCTCACCAGCGACGAGGAAGGCCCCTCTAAAGACGGCACGCTCGTCGTGGTCGAACAACTGGCCCAGCGCGGCGAGCGGCTCGACTATTGCATCGTCGGGGAACCGACCAGCGTGGAGCGCTTGGGCGACATGATCAAGAACGGCCGCCGCGGCACGCTCAGTGGCAAATTGCGCATTCACGGGGTCCAGGGCCATATTGCTTACCCGCAACTGGCGCGCAACCCCACGCACCTGTTCGCCCCGGCCTTGGCCGAGTTGTGCGCGACCGAATGGGACCGTGGCAATGCGCACTTTCCGGCCACTTCATGGCAGGTCTCTAATATCCATGCGGGTACGGGCGCAGGCAATGTCATCCCAGGCCAGTTGGTCGTCGACTTTAACTTTCGCTTCTCGACCGAATCGACCTCCGACGCACTGAAGGCCCGACTCGAAGCGCTGCTGCAACGCCACGGCCTGCAGTACAGCATCGATTGGACCCTGGGCGGCGAGCCCTTCCTGACCCCGGCCGGCGCACTGGTGCAGGCCATGAGCGACTCGATTGCCGCGCATACCGGGGCCAAGCCCCAGTTGTCGACGACGGGTGGGACCAGTGACGGACGTTTCATCGCACGCATTTGCCCTCAAGTGGTGGAGTTCGGACCGATCAACGCAAGCATCCACAAGATCGATGAACATGTGGCTGTGGCGGACATTGAGCCGCTGAAAAACATCTATAAGGGCGTGCTGGAGCGCTTGGCCGGCGCATGACACAGCTTGCGGTCCTGCCGCTGGTCGAGCAGGCCGCGGCGCGGTTAAGAGCGGCCGGCATCTCTGCACAAAACGGCCTGGGGCAAGGCACGCTCGATCCTTTTGATGAGGCCGCCTGGCTGGTCCTTTGGGCCCTGGGTCTGCCGCTGGCCAGCGACCTGCAGTCGCTGGGCCCGCAAGCTGTCAGCGCCGAAGAGGCCGCACGCATTGAACAACTGCTGCGCCGGCGCATCCAGGAGCGCATTCCCACGGCCTACCTGACGCGGCAAGCCTGGTTGTGCGGTCTGCCTTTTTATGTGGACGAACGGGCCATTATTCCGCGCTCCTTCATTGCCGAAGTCATGGTTGACGCCACCCTGGACGTCTGGCTCAGCGCCCGCACGCACCGCGTGCTCGATCTGTGCACTGGCAACGCCAGCCTGGCCGTCATCGCCGCCCTCACCTATCCCGATGTCAAGGTCGACGCCTCCGATATCAGCGCCCAGGCGCTGGAAGTGGCCCGCATCAATGTCGAGCAGCACGCGCTGGCCGACCGGATCACCCTGATCGAATCGGACGGGCTGCAGCACTGCCCTGGCCCCTACGACTTGGTCATTTGCAATCCACCCTATGTGAACGCCGACAGCATGGCGCGCTTGCCGGCCGAGTTCAGGGCCGAGCCCTCGCTGGCCTTGGCTGGCGGTGTCGACGGCATGGACTTTGTGCGCCGCTTGCTTGCGCAAGCGGTCAGCTGTCTCAATCGCGAGGGCGTTCTGGTGCTGGAGATTGGCAACGAACGCGAGAATTTTGAACGCGCATTTCCCGCGCTGGCGCCGATTTGGCTGCCCACCAGCGCGGGTGATGAGCAGGTCCTGGTGCTGACGCACGAGCAACTGTCCTAAGGTCCCCACGTCTCCATGATCAGCCTCAAGAACGTGGTTCTGCGCCGCGGCGCCAAAGTCCTGCTCGACAAAGCCAACGCCATCCTCAATCCCGGCGAAAAGGTGGGCCTGGTCGGCCGCAACGGTGCGGGCAAATCCACCTTGTTCGCGCTCTTCAATGGCACGCTGCACGAAGACGGCGGCCAGTTCGATGTGCCCGCTCAATGGCGTCTGGCCCAGGTCGCGCAAGACATGCCGGAGACCTCGCAAGGGGCAAGCGATTTCGTGATCGAGGGCGACACCGTCCTGGTGGCCGCGCAAGCGGAGGTGCAGGCGGCCAACGACAGCGGTGACGGCGAACGCATCGCCAACGCCTACATGCACCTGTATGACGCAGGCGAGCACGATGCCAAGTCCAGGGCTCAGGCCCTGATCCTGGGTCTGGGCTTTCAAGTGGCCGAGCTGGACAAGCCGGTCAACAGCTTTTCTGGCGGATGGCGCATGCGCTTACAGCTGGCGCGTGCACTCATGTGCCCCTCTGACCTGCTGCTGCTCGACGAGCCCACCAACCACCTGGACCTCGACGCCCTGGTCTGGCTCGAAAGCTGGCTGCAGCGCTATGCCGGCACGCTGATCGTGATCAGCCACGACCGCGAGTTTCTGGACGCGGTCACGCAGGTCACGCTGCACATCGAAAACGCGCAGCTCATGCGCTACGGCGGCAATTACTCGAGCTTTGAAGAGCAGCGATCCGAGAGGATGGCGCTACAACAGTCGGCCCTGGCCAAGCAGCAGGAGAAAATCGCACACCTGCAAAAGTTCATCGCGCGCTTTAAGGCCAAGGCCAGCAAGGCCAAGCAGGCGCAAAGCCGGGTCAAGGCGCTCGATCGCATGGAAAAGATCGCGCCGCTGCTGGCCGAAGCCGACTTCAGCTTCGAGTTTCGCCCCCCGGCGAGCTTGCCCAACCCCATGCTCAGCTTGCAGGAGGTGAGCGTGGGTTACCCACCCTCAGAGGGCAAGACAGAGCCCACCGTGATCGTGCGCGGCATCAGCAAATCGGTGCTGGCCGGTCAGCGTATCGGCATCCTGGGTGCCAACGGCCAGGGCAAGTCCACCCTGGTCAAGACCATTGCCAGAGCCCTCACGCCGCTGGCCGGCCAAGTGGTCGAGGGCAAGGGCCTGAGCTTGGGTTACTTTGCCCAGCAAGAGCTTGACGTGCTCAAGCCCGCCGACAACCCGCTCGAGCACATGATCGCACTGGCCAAGGAGACGGCTGCTGCCGGCCGGCTGGTCGGTCAGGAAACCCGCGAGCAAGATCTGCGTAATTTCTTGGGCATGTTCAACTTTGGCGGCGACATGGTCAAACAGACCGTGGGCAGCATGAGCGGTGGCGAAAAAGCCCGCCTCGTGCTGTGCATGCTGGTTTGGCAGCGGCCGAACTTGCTTCTGCTCGACGAGCCCACCAACCATCTGGACCTGGCCACGCGCGAGGCTCTGTCGGTGGCACTCAATGAATTTGAAGGCACCGTGATGCTGGTCAGCCATGACCGGGCGCTGCTGCGTGCGGTTTGCGACGAGTTCTGGCTGGTCTCGCGCGGAGGCGTCACGCCCTTCGACGGTGACCTCGACGACTACCAGCGCTACTTGCTCGAAGAGGCCAGGCGCGCAAAGGAAAAAGTGCGGGCCGATGCCAAGCAAGGTTCGGCCAGTCTGGCCCAGGGCGATGGGTGCGAGCCGCTTGGCGCCGCATCGGACAGCGCTCCGAGCAACATTCAGAGCACCATTCAGAGCACCATTCAGAGCAACACTCAGAGCCTCTCGCAGCGCACGCGCGACAAGCAAACGCAGCAGCAGTGGCTTGCCGCGCTGCGGCCGCTAAAAAAAGAGCTGCAGCAGGTGGAAGAGGAGCTGGGCGCGCAGCAAACCGAGCAGACGCGCTTGCACGAGGTACTCAGCCGCAGCCTGCCACCGGCAGAGTTGGCCCAGGCAGGCCGCCAGCTCAAGGACGTGGAGCAGGCGCTCGGCCGGCTCGAAGAGCGCTGGCTGGATTTGAGCGAGCAGATCGAGCGCTGCAGCTGAGCTGCAACCCTGTCATCGAGAAGATGGCCGCGGCGCTCATCGCGGGGGATGCCGCGTCGCTGGCGCTCCTGGCAAGGACGAGGGGTGGGTTGCCTGGCCGCTTACGGCCTTGAACCGTTCAACGCGGCGGCAGATATTTGAGGGGATCGACCGGCTTGCCTTGGCGGCGAATCTCAAAATGGAGCTTGACGCGGTCGGCATCGCTGCTGCCCATTTCGGCGATCCTCTGGCCTTGCTTGACCATTTGATCTTCCTTAACCAGCAGGGCCTGGTTGTGCGCGTAGGCCGTCAAATAGGTGTTGTTGTGCTTGACGATGATGAGGTTGCCGTAACCGCGCAAGCCGGCTCCGGCATAGACCACGCGACCGTCGGCCGCCGCCAACACCGGGTCGCCGGCCCGCGCCGCAATGTCAAGGCCCTTGTTCTTGACCTCATCGAACAAGGTCACGGTCTGGCCCTGGGCTGGCCAGATCCAGCTCAATTCCTCGCCTGTG
>CANHBU010000125.1 GCA_947458345.1 Comamonadaceae bacterium | reverse complement strand
TCTTCATCATCGGCTGCCAGATCAACCCCTTGGGCACTGCTTCGACCCATGTCAGACCCGATTCGGTGCGCACCAAGAAGCTCTTGATGCACAAGGACGAGATCCGCCGGCTCATCGGCAAGACCGAACAAAAGGGCTACACCCTGGTGCCGCTGAACTTGCACTGGAAGTCCGGCCGCGTCAAATGCGAGGTGGCACTGGCCAAAGGCAAGGCCGAACATGACAAACGCGACTCCATCAAGGAGCGCGAAGGCAAGCGCGAGGTCGAGCGGGCGATGAAGTCGCGCCAGCGCTAAAGCGAATCAAGAAGGTTTTCCGCGCCGCTCAGAGCCCACGCAAGGGATGATCCTGCGCCGACCAGGGGCTGCTAAAAAACGCCAGCACCTCCTGCCGGTCCACTTCGTCGATGCGAGCGGGTTTCCAGCGCGGGCGATGGTCTTTGTCGATGGCCAGGGCCCGGATTCCTTCGACGGTTTCGTTGTCTTGCAGGCTGCGTCGGTGAAAGCAATGCCAAACCATGTCGCGCTCCATGCGCAACTCATCGGCCAGACTCATGTGGCGCGCACGCCGGATCTGCTCGAGACTGACCTGCAGCATCAAGGGCGAACGCTCGCGAAGGCTCTGGGCGGTCTGGACTGACCAAGAATCGCCCGCTGCGTCGAGGGCCTGCAAGATCTGCTGAACATCGGGCTGTCCAAAAGCCGCCACGCCTGCCTCGGGCTGCCAGGGCTCGGTCAGCAGCTTGGGCAGCTGCGAGCTCAGCCAGGTCAGCGCCTGCGCCGAGTCAGAAAACTCGGCGCGGCTCAAGGCCTGCCAGAGACCGAACTGCGCACCGGCGCGGATTTGGACGTCGGCCAGCCCGCAGGCGATCGCCTGCTGGGCATTGATCACCTGACCGGTCAGCGCGAGGTACTCGCCGAGCACACCGGGGCAGCGGCTGAGAAAGTAGCCCCCGCCCACATCGGGAAACAGCCCGATCTTGGTCTCGGGCATCGCCATCTTCGTGTGCTCGGTGACGATACGCAGCGCAATGCCCTGGCACAGGCCCATGCCGCCTCCCATGACCACGCCATCCATGAAGGCGACGATGGGCTTGCCATAGGTCTGGATCAGATGGTTGAGCGCGTATTCCTCGGTAAAAAAGGCTTCGAGCGATGCATCCCCCGCTTGCGCCGCATCGTGAAAGTAGCGGATGTCTCCGCCGGCACAGAAGTGGCCAAACCACCGGGCATCGGTTCCAGGGGCGCCGGCCTTGTTGCTGCCGCGCAAGGCCACGATATGCACCGAGGGGTCGTCGCGCCAAGCCAGCAAGGCCCGGGTGAGTTCGCCAATCATGCCCAGGGACAAGGCGTTGAGCGCCTGCGGACGGTTGAGGCTAATGAGCCCGGCGTTTGCGCCTCGCTCGGCCAGCACAGCCAGATCGACCTGGGACATGCGACACCTACTGAAGTTGACGTTGTTTCAGGCCGATCCACTCGTTGGCCACCAAGGCACCGATGACGAGGGCGCCCCCTAAAAGCACGGCCGAGCCCGGATCTTCCCCGGCGCCCAGCCAGGCCCACGCGATGCCAAATATCACCTCCAGCAGGGCCAGTAAGGAGATTTCGGGCGCCTTGAGCACCGATGCACAAATGACAGACAGCACGCACGGGATGGCCAGTTGGGTCAGTCCGAGCAAGGCCAGCCATGCGATGTCCTGGTGACTGGCCGACAGCGGCAAAGCCAAGGGCAAGGTGCCCAGGGTCGAAAGCACGGCCCCCACCAGCACCGCCGGGATCAGGTCGATCTTGCGACCTTGCGCCTGGCAGCGCTGCACCACCGTCCAATTGATTGCGCCGGCAATCGGCACGAGCAACGCGATCGCCGTGCCGGCCAACTGCCGAGCGTCGCCCAGCGCAAACTGCTCGCCAAACATCCAGGTGATGCCCAGGCCGGCGACGCAGATTGCAATCCAGGTGCGCGCCGGCAGACGGTGGCCGGTGAACACGCGCGCGACCACGGCCGTCAGCAAGGGGCCTATGGCCAAAGTCACCAAGACATTGCCGACGGTCGTCAGGCTCAAGGCCAGCATGAAGGCGGTGAACATCACGCTCCAGCACAGGCCGGAGAGCCACAGCGGTTTGCCGCCCTCCGTCAACTTGGTGAAAACCGCCCGACCCTGAAAGAGCGGCAGGATCACGAGCAGCGAGATGACGGTAAAAAAGCTGCGCCAAAAGGTGATTTCAAAGCTGCGGGCCTGCTCCAACTGGCGCGTGACCACGCCAGCCGTCGACCACAGCAGCGTCACCAGAACCATGAGCAAGACAGCGCGCGAATGATCGAGTTTCATGGCATCAAAATGGTTGGGGCTCATCCATTGTGTCAGGCACGGCGCCCCGGCTCATTACCGCTCATGCTTCGCGGCTCGCGCGCTTGCGCTCGTGTTCCTTGAGGTGGCGTTTGCGCAGACGCACGCTCTTGGGCGTGATTTCAACGAGCTCGTCGTCCTCGATAAACTCCACGCCGTACTCAAGCGTCAGATCGATCGGTGGCGTGATCTTGACCGCATCTTCCTTACCGCTGACACGGAAGTTGGTCAGCTGCTTGGTGCGGGTGGCGTTGACCACCAGATCGTTGTCGCGGCTATGGATGCCGACGATCATGCCCTCATAGACCGGATCATTGGCCTTGACGAACATGCGGCCACGGTCGTCGAGCTTGCCCAGGGCGTAGGTGAAGATCTCGCCGTCATCCATGGAGATCAGCACACCGTTCTTGCGACCACCGATGTCACCCTTGTGCGGCTCGTAGCTGTCGAAAATATTCGAGATCAGACCCGAGCCGCGGGTGAGATTGAGAAATTCATTGGAAAAGCCGATCAGGCCCCGTGCCGGGATGCGGTATTCCAGGCGGACGCGGCCGCGGCCATCGGGGTCCATATTGACCAACTCACCCTTGCGCTCGCCCAGGGCCTGCATCACGCCGCCCTGGTGCTGCTCTTCGATGTCGGCGGTCACCATCTCGATCGGCTCGCAGCGCTCGCCGTTGATGTCCCTGTAGACCACCCGCGGCTTGGACACCGCCAGCTCGTAGCCTTCACGGCGCATGTTCTCGAGCAAGATGGTCAGGTGTAACTCGCCGCGCCCCATGACCTCGAACACGCCCTCTTCGTCGGTTTCCTTGACCCGCAGGGCCACGTTGTGCTGGAGTTCTTTTTGCAGGCGGTCCCAGATCTGGCGGCTCGTCACGAACTTGCCCTCACGGCCAGCCAGCGGGCTGGTGTTGACGCAAAAATTCATGGTCAGCGTGGGCTCGTCCACCTTGAGCATGGGCAGGGGCATCGGGTTGGCCACGTCGGTGACGGTCACGCCGATACCGATGTCCGCAATGCCGTTGATCAGCACGATGTTGCCCGGTCCGGCTTCGGTCACCTGCACGCGGTCCAGACCCTGGAAGGTCAGAACCTGGTTGATGCGGCCCTTGACGGTTCGCCCGTCGGGGCCTTCCATCACCGCCACATCCTGGCCGGGCTTGATGGTGCCCTGGCTGATGCGGCCCACGCCGATGCGTCCCACGAAGGTGGAAAAGTCCAGCGCGGAAATCTGCAATTGCAGCGGAGCAGCCGGATCGCCCTGCTGAGGCGGCACGTGTTTGAGCACGGTTTCGAACAAGGCCGACATATCGGGCCCCCATTGCTCGCCGGGTGCACCTTCGGTGAGCGACGACCAGCCATTGATGCCAGAGGCGTAGACCACGGGAAAGTCGAGCTGCTCGTCGTTGGCACCGAGTTTGTCAAACAGGTCGAAGGCGGCATTGATCACCGCGTCAGGCTTGGCGCCGGGCTTGTCGACCTTGTTGACCACCACGATGGGCTTGAGGCCCAGGGCCAGCGCCTTCTTGGTGACGAAGCGGGTCTGCGGCATCGGGCCTTCCTGCGCGTCAATGAGGAGCACCACGCCGTCGACCATAGACAGTGCGCGCTCGACCTCGCCGCCAAAGTCCGCGTGGCCGGGGGTGTCGACGATGTTGATGTGCGTGCCCTGCCAGGACACGGCGCAGTTCTTGGCCAAAATCGTGATGCCGCGCTCGCGCTCAATGGCGTTGTTGTCCATCACCGTATCGACCACTTTTTCGTGCTCGGCAAAGGTGCCCGACTGCCTCAGCAGCTGGTCGACCATGGTGGTTTTGCCGTGATCGACGTGGGCGATGATGGCGATGTTGCGGATTTGCTTGCTCATGCGGTTTCCCTTCAGGCCAGGCTCGCCGAGGCGGCTGGCACGCTTTCCAAGATCTGTTGAATTTCGAGCGGGCTCAACAAACGGCCCGGAATCAGTTCGCCTGCACGCACGTGGGCGGTGCCCAACAGGGTGTGGCGCTCGCGGGCATAAACGGCCACTTGCGCCGCATCGGGCCAGTGCCCGCGCCGTCGCATACCGCTGAGAAAACGCCCACTATTGTCATCATCGAGGGTGACAGTCACGTGACCCGTCAAGAGAGCGTCAAGCCGCTGCAGTGCAGCGCTGCGCGCATCGGGCTCCATCGCCTCAAGCCGCTCCAGGCTGGTGCACTGGGCCACTTCAAACGGCCCTGTCTGCAGGCGGCGCAGCGCACTCAGATGCCCGCCGCAACCGAGCGCCGAGCCAATGTCCTCGCCCAGGGTGCGGATGTAGGTGCCCTTGCTGCAGCGCACCCGCAGGCGCAAAAATGGCGCCTGGCCTTCAAGATGGCAGGCCAGCAGTTCGAGTTCATGAATGACGACCTCACGCGCCTCGCGCTCAACGGTCTGTCCCTGCCGGGCATATTCGTACAAGGCCTTGCCATCTTTCTTCAAGGCGCTGTGCATGGGCGGGACCTGGCGGATCGCTCCCATGAACCGATTCAGGGTCTCGACCACCTGGCCGATCGAGCATTGCACCGGCCGGGTTTCGAGAACCTCGCCCTCTGCATCGGCTGTCGAGGTGCGCACCCCGAGTCGGACTTCGGTCTCGTAGGTCTTATCGGCATCGAGGTGCAGCTGGCTAAATTTGGTGGCGGCACCAAAACAAAGGGGCAGCACGCCGGTGGCCAAGGGGTCCAGGGTGCCGGTGTGCCCGGCTTTTTCGGCGCGCAGCAACCACTTGGCTTTTTGCAAGGCCTGGTTGCTGGAAAGACCCAGCGGTTTATCAAGCAGAAGCAGCCCGTGCACAGGGCGCCGCTGCACCCTGGTGCGTGGCGCGTTCATGGTTCAGTCGTCCTTTGATCGGGACGAAACGGCCTTGGCAATCAAGGCGTTCATGTCAGCGGCCCGCTCGGTGGTGCGGTCAAAGACGAAGTGAAGCGTCGGCACGGTGTGAATCATGAGCCGCTTGAACAGGCCGTTGCGCAAAAAGCCGGCCGCCTGGTTGAGCGCGTCCTGCGCCTCCTGCGGCTGGCCCACCAACACACTGAAAAACACCCGGGCGTGGGCATAGTCCGGGGTCACCTCGACGCTCTGGATGGTCACCAAGCCCACCCTTGGGTCTTTGAGCTCGCGGGCGATCAGCTCCGTCAGATCCCGTTGGATCTGATCGGCCACTCGAAAACCCCGGTTGGCGGTTGATGACTTCTTGCGCATGGATCACCGGCATGGGCACCGCTGGCGCCAGCATGCTGGCGCGACCGGGGCCACTTTGCCTCTGGAATCAGACCCCCAGGGTCCGGGCCACTTCCTTGATCTCGAAGAACTCAAGCTGATCGCCTTCGGCGATGTCGTTGTAGCCCTTGATGTTCAAGCCGCACTCGAAGCCCTCTTTGACTTCGCGCGCGTCGTCCTTGAAGCGCTTGAGCGACTCGAGTTCCCCCGTAAAGACCACCACGTTGTTGCGCAGCAGGCGCACCCGCGCGCTGCGGCGAATAATGCCGGAGGTGACCATACAGCCGGCAATGGAGCCGATTTTGCTGACCTTGAAGACCTGGCGGATTTCGGCATTGCCGATGATCTCTTCCTTCTTGTCCGGGGTGAGCATGCCCGACATCGCCGCGCGCAGTTCATCGACCGCGTCATAGATGATGTTGTAGTAGCGCAGGTCAATGCCGTTGTGCTC
>CANHBU010000124.1 GCA_947458345.1 Comamonadaceae bacterium | reverse complement strand
TGGTGCACGGCTTTCGGCCGCAAGTCAATGAGCAACTGGCGGCCAAGGGGCACCAGCCGCAGTACGCCCAGGGCATGCGCATCACCGACAGCGTGGCGCTCGATTGCGCGCAGGAGGCGGCCGGCCAGCTGCGCTACGAGATCGAGGCCGTCTTCAGCCAGGGGCTGCCCAACACGCCGATGGCGGGCTCAACCGTGCGGGTGATTTCGGGCAACTTCATCACCGCGCGGCCCGTGGGCATCGTCGACGGGGTCGACTTCAAGCACTCGGGGCTGGTGCGCAAGGTCGATGTGCAGGGCATACGGCAGACCCTGGACATGGGCGCCATGGTGCTGCTGTCGCCCTTTGGTTTTTCCATCACGGGCGAAGCCTTCAATCTGACCATGGAAGAGGTGGCCACGCGCGTGGCCATCGAGTTGCAGGCCGACAAGCTGATTTTCCTGACGGAGATGCCAGGCATCCGCATCAAGCCGGGTCAGGCTGAGAGCGAAGACAACCCGATTGACACCGAGATGCCGCTGGAGCTGGCCGAACGCCTGCTGGCGCAGCTGCCCAAGCCCCAAGAGCCCACCGATACCGCCTTTTACCTTCAGCATTGCGTGCGCGCCTGCAAGGCCGGCGTCGAGCGCACCCATATCCTGCCCTTTGCCACCGACGGCGCCTTGCTGCTCGAGGTGTATGTGCACGATGGCATCGGCACCATGGTGATCGACGAAAAGCTCGAAAGCCTGCGCGAGGCCACCGTCGATGACGTCGGCGGCATCTTGCAGCTGATCGAGCCCTTCGAAAAGGACGGCACGCTGGTCAAGCGCGACCGCACCGAGATCGAGCGCGATGCCGGCCAGTACACCGTGATCGAGCACGACGGCGTGATCTTTGGCTGCGCCGCGCTCTACCCCTACCCGCAGGCCAAAACGGCCGAAATGGCAGCACTGACCGTCTCGCCGCAAAGCCAGGGGCAAGGCGATGGCGAGCGCATCCTCAAGCGCGTTGAACAGCGCGCGCGTGCCATGGGCCTGAGCAGCATCTTCGTGCTGACCACACGCACCATGCACTGGTTCCTCAAGCGCGGCTTCCAGCCGGTGGCCATCGACTGGCTGCCCGAAGCGCGCCAGCGCAGCTACAACCTCAACCGCAAGAGCCAGGTTCTGGTCAAGACGCTCTGAGCCCGTACAGGCCGCCAGAGGTCAGCGGCCCCAGGTCAGCGGCCCCAGGTCAGCAGCCCGAAATCAGCGGCCTCGGCGCAGGCTGAGCAGTCGGGCGACCACATAGCCTGCCGCCAGCGCCACCAGCAACGATTGCACCGGACGGTCCTGAACGGTGCTGCGCGAGTAGGACCAGGCCTTCTGAGGCATGTCCCCCCAACCGGCGGTCTTGTTCTCCAGCCTGTCAACCAAGTCACTGGCCCCTGTCGTGAGCCGGTCTACTGCCTCGTGCGCCACATGGCGAGCGCGCTGCAGCGAATGGCGGGCGCTGTCGACCGCAGCCCAATGGGCCATGGAGGCGGCCGTCTGCTCGGCGGCCTGCTCGGCCGCCCCAGGACTGGCAGTTGCGGCGCTGCCCGAGCGCATCGAGGGGTTGTGAGAAAAAGTCGAGTTGTCCATGGCGGCTCCAGTTGATCGAAGTTGAAAGCGGCCGGCGCGCAAGCTTGCGAACTTGCAGCAGGCCTCGCCCTTGACTCTAGGCGCTGGTACGCCGCCTGCTGTCCGTGGCCATCACGCGCGCACGTCAGACGGCACCGGATACGCCATCTGTGGCGGGCAACCGAGGCTGGGCTGGCGGTCTTGTCTGACAGCGCAACGGCCGCTGTACGCACCGCGGGCAGCGCGCCGCTTGCCTAAATTGAAGGGCAGGAGGAGCGCGCGCCATGCCACCCGTATCACAACCGACCTCGCCCGCAAGGCCGACCTGGCAAGGCCCCGAGGTGCCTGGGCACCACCGCTCGCGCGAGGTGCGCATCCCGATCGGCTCAGCTTGGCTGCATGGCGATCTGGTGCTGCCCAGTCAGATGAAAGGCTTGGTGCTGTTCGCCCACGGCAGCGGCAGCGGTCGGCACAGTTCACGCAACCGCCTGGTGGCCGCTGCCTTGCACCAAGCCGGCATCGGCACCTTGCTGCTGGACCTGCTGACAGCGCACGAAGAACAGGTCGATGTGCACACGGCCGAGCACCGGTTCAATATCGCCCTGCTCACCGATCGCCTGCTCGCCGCCACCTTGTGGGTGCTGCAGCAACCGGGCTTGTGGGAGTGGCCGCTGGGCTACTTTGGCGCGAGCACGGGCTGCGCCGCAGCGCTCATTGCAGCGGCCCGGCTCGACGGGCGCATCGCCGCTGTGGTCTCAAGGGGCGGGCGGCCCGACCTGGCCAGCGAGGTCACCCTGGCCAGTGTGAGCGCCCCCACTTTGCTCATTGTTGGGGGCGCAGACCGGCAGGTGCTGCAGCTCAACACCCAGGCCATCGCCCATTTGCACTGCGACAAGCGGCTGGCAATTGTGCCGGGCGCAGGCCATCTCTTCGAGGAGCCGGGCGCACTCAAAGATGTCGCGCGGCTGGCCAGCGAATGGTTTGGCCTTTACTTCCGGGCCCAGTTGCTCGGCCAGCCCACAGCCAGCCCCCAGGTGCACGCCTGGGGCGTGCACTGAGGCCGGCGCGGGGCCGCGCTTGAACCGGCGTCCGCTTGCGCCTGCGCCCAACTGATCGCAAAGCCAGGCCCGCCACCTTCACCCAAAGAGACACCGACATGAGACCGCTGCGCACTGTCAAACCGCCCTACCGAGACCGACGAGATGCCGGCCAGGCCTTGGCCGAAGCCCTGAGCCATCACCGGCACCAAGACCCCTTGCTGGTGCTGGCGCTGCCGCGCGGCGGGGTGGCCGTAGGCTTTGAAGTGGCCCAAGCCCTGCACGCGCCCCTGGACATCTGGGTGGTGCGCAAACTCGGCCTGCCCGGCCACGAGGAGTACGCCATGGGCGCCATAGCCAGCGGCGGGGTGCGGGTGATGAACCCGCTGCACGGCATGGCCCCCGAGGTCGTGGCCAAAACCCTGGCCCGCGAAGAGGCAGAGCTGACCCGCCGCGAACTGCGCTACCGCGGCGGCCATCCGGCCATCAGCCCGCGAGGACGGCATGTGATTTTGGTCGACGATGGTTTGGCCACCGGCGCGACCATGCGCGCTGCGGCTCTGGCCGTTGCCCAGCAGCATCCCGCGTACCTGACCGTGGCCGTGCCAGTGGGTGCGCAAGAGGGCTGCGCCGAGCTGGCCGACATCGTCGACGAAGTGGTCTGCCCCTTCATGCCCGAACCGTTTCACGCGGTCGGACGCTGGTACGAGCACATGACGCAAGCCAGCGACGAGGAGGTCTGTGAACTGCTCGAAAAAGCGTGGGCGCAGCGCGCGCAAGAGCTCCGGCAGACCCACCTGTCCCCGCAGTCGGCTCCATCCAGCCCATCTTCCACCCTTCCTTCCACCCCATCTTCGGTGTCTTCTTCGACTCCGCATTCGACTTCGCATTCAACTCCGCATTCGACTCCGCAGGCCCCGTCGATCCTGTAAAGCGCCTCATGCCTCGCAAAGCCCCCTTCATGCCCGCCTTGCCCCCCAACGCGCCAGTCGGCCCGGCTGCCCATACCACCCACACGGCCCAGGCTGCGAACACGCGAGCCATCGTGCATGGCCTGCGCCAGCACCTGCAGCCGCTGTTCGGTCACCCGTCTGACTACGACCGGCTGCTCAACGCCATGGGCCAAGCCCGTTTCGTCTTGCTCGGGGAGGCTTCGCACGGCACGCGCGAGTTCTACCGCGAGCGCATTGAGATCACCAAGCGGCTGATCTTGGAGCGGCGCATCGATGCGCTGGCCCTCGAGGCCGACTGGCCCGATACCTGGCGCCTGCACCGCTATGTCAACGGACAGGGGCCTGACAGCAGTGCCGAGCAGGCGCTCGGCGGCTTCGAGCGCTTTCCTGCCTGGATGTGGCGCAATGTCGAGGTGGCGCAATTCGTGGACTGGCTGCGCAACCACAATCTGAGCACCCGCTCGGCTGTCGGTGTTTACGGCCTGGACCTCTACAGCCTGTTTCGATCGATGGCGCAGGTGCTCGACTACCTCGAGCGGGTCGATCCGGCCGCGGCGCAGCGGGCACGCGCACGCTATGCCTGTTTCGATCATGTGCGTGAGAACGCGCAAGACTACGGCTACCGCGCCAGCATGGGATGGGCCCGCAGCTGCGAAGACGAGGTGATCGCACAGCTGCGCGAGCTCGCTGAGCACACCGCAGGCACGCAGCGCGACGAGCAGTTTCATGCCGAGCAAAACGCCCGGCTGGTGCGCAACGCCGAGGCCTATTACCGAAGCATGTTTGGCGGCCGGGTTGAGTGCTGGAACCTGCGCGACAAGCACATGCTGCAGACCGTGCAGGCGATCGAGCGCCATCTCGGTGGCAGCACCTCGACACCGCCGAGGCTGGCCATCTGGGCGCACAACTCGCATCTGGGCGATGCCCGCGCAACCGAAATGGGCGAAGGCGGCCAGTGCAATCTGGGCCAGTTGCTGCGCCAGCACTATGGCGCGGCGGTCTTCAATCTGGGCATGAGCACCTACAGCGGCACCGTGACGGCCGCCGACGACTGGGACGAGCCGGCGCGGCGCCATCGGGTGCGTCCGGGACTGGAGGGCAGTTGGGAGGCGCTGCTGCACCACAGCGAGGCCGACCGTTTCATCGTGATGCTGCGGGGCAATCCGGCGCTGACACAACTGACGCAAGCGCCCCGCTTGCAGCGCGCCATCGGCGTCATCTATCGCCCACGCACGGAGCGATACAGCCACTATTTCATGACCCGCCTGCCGCAACAGTTCGATGCGCTGCTGCACATCGACCACAGCCATGCGCTCGAGCCACTGGATCGACAGGCGGCGTGGGTCAGCGGCGAAGTGCCAGAGACCTTTCCATCGGGCCTGTAAAGGCCGGGGGAACTGGCTTTAGGCAGCCCAGTTGCGATCGCTGGCGTGAGGCACCCCATCTGCGCCGCCACGCTCATCGCCCATCTGGCGCTCGCGGCCGGGCGGACGGATTGAAGAAGGGCGAACGCCCTGTCCGATGGCAGGCGTCGGGCCGTCAGGCAACTGTCCACGCTGGACGATGTGCCGGGCCACTTGCTTGAACAAGCTTGGGTCGGTCATACTGAAATCAATACGAGAGGGACACCTGCCACACGGTACAAGGCCGGGCAGCAAAACCGACGGCTTGGGTGCATGCAGGCTCAAGTTAGCAAAGCAAGCGCAGGCCCCAGACGCGTCGGGGCGAAGTTTAGGGGCGAAACTGGCGCCGCAAATTCAAAAAGGCGCAATGGGCGAGCAGTTCAGTCAACTGAATCACCCCAGCCACCGCCCTCCCCTGGCACCGTCCTCACCCGCAACCACCCTCACCTGTCACTGCCATCCGTCCCCGTCCCAGTCACCACGTCCCAGTCACCACGGCCCGTCACCAAGTCTCGTCACCGCGAGGAACGAAGCGGTCCATCGGCGCTCGTTCAAAGGCATGGCTGGCCACGGTCTGCGGCCTTGGCCATGGTCGAGTGTCGCGCTGATCGCGCCGGGCCAAGTCCTGCGCCATGACCAAGACAGCGGCGCAGGTCTTGCCCAGGTTCAACGGAAGTCGCGGCTGTCCACCGCCAAGGCACCGAGCCAGTCGCTGAGGTCCTGCAGTCGCCTGGCCACCAGATTGCGCACCGGGCCGTAGCCGGCGGGCCAATCGGGATCGTCATCGCGCTGCCACACGCCCCAGACGGCCAGCAGACGTGCGTGCAGCAGCTCGTCGCGCTGGCGCTCGCGCAGGGGCCGTCCGGCGATCACATTGACCGAGCCCGATTCGTCTTCCAAAGTCAGAAAGGTGGTGCCTTTGGCGGTCGATGGCTGCTGGCGCACCGTCACGATGCCGCAGGCGGCCACCCGGCGGCCGTCGGGCAGGGCCTCGAGCTGGCCAGCCGACAGCAGGCCGCGCCGCCCCAGTTGCGGCCGCAGCAGGGCCAGCGGGTGGCGGCGCAGGGTCAAGC
>CANHBU010000123.1 GCA_947458345.1 Comamonadaceae bacterium | reverse complement strand
TCGGCATCGCGAATGCCCCAGTCAAAGGTGCTGTAGACCATCTTGCCCGGCACGCTCTGCCAGTAGGGCTTTACATAGCGCGCGTCGTCACGCCAGACGGTCTGCATGAAGCCCGGCGGAGTGGGTCCTTCGATGCAGACCACCCCCTTCTGGTTGGGCTCGGTGAGCTCCTCGCCGGTGGCTTCATGCAAGAGCTTGACCTTGTAGCCGTACATCGGGATGCCGGGGCTGCCAAAGCGCGGCGCCTTGCGCTCGACCGCATTGGCCAGGGTCAAGATCGGCCAGCCGCTCTCGGTTTGCCAATAGTTGTCGATGATGGGCACGCCCAGCCCGTCGCTGATCCAGCGGGCAGTGGGTTCGTCCAACGGCTCGCCGGCCAAAAACAGCGCGCGCAGCGAACTCAGGTCGTGCTTCTTGAGCAGGGCCGGGTCCTGCTTTTTGAGCACCCGCACCGCGGTGGGCGCGCTGAACATGCTGGTGACTTTGTACTTTTCGACCAGGCTCCACCAGATCGCACCGTTGGGCTGGCCGTCCAGACCCTGGGTCGGCAAACCTTCGTACAGGATGGTGGCCATGCCGGCAATGAGCGGGCCGTAGATGATGTAGCTGTGGCCAACCACCCAGCCGATGTCGCTGGTCGAAAAATAGGTTTCGCCCGCCCGGCCGTCGAAGATGTGCTTCATCGAGGCGGCCAGCGCCACGGCGTAGCCGCCGGTATCGCGCTGCACGCCCTTGGGCTTGCCGGTGGTGCCACTGGTGTAGATGGTGTAGCTGATGTCGGTGCTGTCCATCGGCTCACAAGGCACCTGGCTGTGCAGGTGGCGCTCACGCAGTTCGCTCCAGAGGTGGTCGCGCCCGGCCACCCGGTCCATCGGAGCCAGCCCCCGATCGGCCAACAGCACCGACGCAGGTTTGTGAGCCGATAGCCGGATCGCCTCGTCGAGCAAAGGCTTGTAGGCAATGGCTTTGCCGCCGCGCGAACCGGCGTCGGCACTGATGATCACCTTGGGCTGAGCGTCTTCGATGCGCGAGGCCAGCGAACCGCTGGCAAAACCGCCAAAGACCACGCAATGAATCGCACCGATGCGCGCGCAAGCGAGCATCGCAAAAGCGGCTTCGGCGATCATGGGCATGTAAATCAGCACCCGGTCGCCCTTGACGACGCCCAGCGATTGCAGCACGGCGGCCATGCGCTGCACTTGCGCATGCAGTTGCTCAAAGCTGTAGACCCGCTCGCTGCCAGTCTCGGTCGATACCGCGATCAGCGCGGCCTGCTGCGCGCGCTCTTTGAGATGCCGGTCGAGCGCGTTGTGGCACAAATTGAGCTTGCCGCCTTCGAACCAGTGGGCAAATGGCGGCGTGTCCCAATTGCAGATGCGTTGGGGCGGCGAAAACCAGTCGATCAGACGGGCCTGCTCGGCCCAGAAGACCTCAGGCTGCTCCAATGACTGCCGGTAAAAATCAGCGTAGCTCAGGCTCGGTTCGGTGCTCATGCCTTGTCTCCAGATGATCCCAGTTCGATTCAGATTTTGACGACGATGCGTCCGCGCACCTTGCCCTGCATCAAGGCCTGCGCGTGCTCGATCGCCTGCTCCAGGCCGCTCTCGGTCGTCATGGCCTCGAGTTTGGCGGGGTCGAGATCGCGGGCCACGCGTTGCCACGCCTGCTGGCGCCGCGCCAGCGGGGCCATGACGCTGTCAATGCCCACCAGGCTGACCCCGCGCAAGATGAAAGGCATGACCGTGGCCGGGAAATCGGCGCCCTGCGCCAGTCCACAGGCCGCGACCACGCCACCATAACGGGTCTGCGCGCAGGCATTGGCCAAGGTGTGCGAGCCCACGGCATCGACCACGCCGGCCCAGCGCTCCTTTTGCAAAGGCTTGCCCGGTGCGGACAGGCTGGCGCGATCGATGACTTCGGCCGCACCCAAGGCTTTGAGGTAGTCGTGTTCATCGGCTTTGCCGGTGGCCGCAACCACGGTGTAGCCCAGCCCGGCCAACAAAGCCACGGCCATGCTGCCCACGCCGCCGGTGGCCCCGGTCACCAGCACAGGGCCGTCGGGCAAGCCGCGCTCCCGCAAGGCCATCACGCACAACATGGCGGTGTAGCCGGCCGTGCCAATGGCCATGGCCTGGCGCGTCGTCATGGACGCAGGAAGCCTGACCAGCCACTGGCCTTGCAGGCTCGCCCGCTCGGCCAGCAAACCCCAACGCGTCTCACCCAGCCCCCAGCCGTTGTGGATAAAACGATCGCCGACCTGCCAGTCGGGGTGGGAACTCGAGAGCACCACGCCGGCGCCGTCGATTCCGGCCACCATGGGCCACAACCGCACCACGGGGCTCTTGTTGGTGATAGCCAGCCCATCCTTGAAATTGAGGGTCGAATACTCCAGCTGCACCTGCACATCGCCCGGCGGCAAGCTGGCCTCGTCGATCTGCACCACGCCGGCGCCAAACGTCTGTGCGTTCTGGCTCAATTGCAACGCCCTGAACATCAACGGTCTCCTGCAAAATTCAAAAGATTGCACACGCCTACCCGGCGCGCAACCCGACATTATCAGAAAGGCTCTTGCGGCTGGCTGACGAGGACTGGCGCTTTAACGGCCGCCCGAGACATCGAGCAGAGCCATGGTTGTATAGCTGGCCTCATCCGAGAGCAACCAGACGATGGCCTGCGCCACTTCGTGGGCCTGCCCGCCGCGCTGCATCGGCACTTGGTGCGCCAAATCGCGCACCCGGTCAGGCAGCCCGCCGGAAGCATGAATCTGCGTCTCGATCAGGCCGGGACGCACCGCATTGACGCGAATGCCCTCGCCGCCCACCTCCTTGGCCAAGCCCACCGTCATGGCGTCGATGGCCGCCTTGGCAGCCGCATAGTCCACATATTGCGCGGGCGAACCCAGGCGGGCCGCGGCGCTTGAGACATTGACGATGCTGCCGCCCGCACCGCCGTGACGGGTGCTCATCCGCCGCACCGCCTCGCGGGCACACAGAAAGCTGCCGATGACATTGATATCGAACATGCGGCGCCAGCGGGCCACCGTCATTTCATCGAGCCGGGCGGTGACATCGACCACGCCCGCGTTGTTAACAAGGCCGCTCAGGGGGCCCCACTGCCGATCGATGGCATCGAACATGCGCAGCACCTGGTCTTCCTGCGACACGTCGGCCTGCAGCGCCATTGCCCGACCGCCCTGATCAAGAATCTGCTTGACCACCTCATCGGCCGCCTGCACCTGGTGGCTGTAATTGACCGCCACCGCCCAGCCCTGACGGGCCGCAAGCAAGGCGGCAGCGGCACCAATGCCACGGCTGCCACCGGTGACCAACACAATCTTCTGCATGCCAATCTCCTTCGCTGCATGGGCCAGGCGGGCCACGGCTGTCACAATCTAATGGACCTGGAGTCTGGCTCCGCGTCGGGCAGGGGCCAGGCCGCCGGCACCCGCCGGGCAATAAAACCCCACATCGGACCCCGCGTCAGACCCTAGTTTTCCCAGACCATTATTCACCGACCTTTTAATCATGAGTGATCTGGATCGGGCGCGCAGCCTGTTTAGCCAGGGCGTGGAGCTGTGCGAGGCGGGCCAGTGGGCGGCCGCGCACGTTTGCTTCGAGCAAGCCCTCACACTCGCGCCGGGCCGGCCGTCGGTTCTGCTCAACCTGGGCATCGCCCGCATGCAGCTCGGGCGCTGGGACGAGGCCGTGCAGCCGCTGCAGCAAAGCCTGGCCGCCCAAGCCGACTCCATCGATGGCTGGCTGGCCCTGGGAATGGTGCTCAACCGGCTGGGCCGGCTGGAAGACGCGCTCGGTGCCTACCGCCAGGTGCTCGAACGCGAGCCCGGCCAGGCCCTGGCCTGGGGCGAAAGCGCCGGCCTGCTGCGCGAGCTGCAGCAGCCGCAAGAAGCGATCGCGCACTACGAGCGGGCCCTGGCGCTTTGGCCCGAGCATGAGCTCTATCGCTATTACCTCAGCGCGCTGCGCAGCGAACCGGGGCCGCAGCAGGCACCGCGCGAGTACGTCATGAAGCTTTTCGACCAGTACGCCGATGACTTTGAAGCGCATCTGGTGGACGCCCTGCAATACCGCGGGCATCGGCATCTGATCGAGCATCTGCCGGCTCAGGCACCTGCACGCTTTGAGCGCGTGCTCGATCTGGGCTGCGGCACCGGTCTGTGCGGCCCGCTCATTCGCGCGCGCGCCGGCACCCTTTGGGGCATCGACCTGGCGCCGGGCATGGTGGACAAGAGCCGCGCCCTGGGGGTCTACGATCATTTGGAGCAAGCCGAAGCCACCGAGTTTTTGCTGCAATGCGAGCAGCGCTGGGATCTGGTGCTGGCGGCCGATGTCTTGATTTACGTCGGCGCCCTGGAGTCTTTGTTTGAAGCGCTCAGCGCCAAAATGCAGCCGGGCGGCTGGCTGGCCTTCACAGCCGAGTGCTGCGAGGCCTTGCCGGACGGGCCTGCACAGCAGCGCCTTCTGCCCAGCCTGCGTTACGCCCACCCGCTAGGCTACTTGCAGGCCACTGCCGAGCGCTATGGCTGGGTATGGCGCAGTCACCACGAGGCCGCGCTAAGGCTGCACGAGGGTCAACCCATGCCCGCGCTCTACGCCTACGTGCAGCGCTCGGCCGGCGCTGGCTGAGGCCGGTCCGCGCCCTGGCGCTTGCCCCGCAAGCATGCGGCGATCCTCGCGCTGGCTCTCATCCCCAGGATTGCCACCGCCCGTCATTGCCACCCTTCATTGCCACCCTTCATCACAAGAAACGAAGCCATCCAGGACTTCGCGGGCGCCCGATACGCTACACTGATTGGTTTTAAAAGCGGCAAGCATTTGGGCGGCTCATCTGACTTTGCGCCACCTTTGTCGCTTCGAGCCCCTTCACCACCATGTCCTACAGTCTCGAAACAACCCTGCCGATTCTGGTGGCGCTGGCCGCCTCGCTGCTGGTGGGCTGGCTGATGCTGGTGACACAGCGCTGGCACGGACACCTGAGCCTGGACTCCGAGCAAGGGGTGCAAAAATTTCACACCCAGGCCACGCCGCGCATTGGTGGCCTGCCCGTGATGGTGGGTCTGATCGGTGCCTGGGCCCTGCTGCCGGCCAAAGCCCGTTTGTTGATGGCGCCGCTGCTGCTGGCAGCACTTCCGGCCTTTGCTTCAGGCTTCATCGAAGACCTCACGAAAAAAGTCAGCGTGGGCCTGCGGCTGGCGTGCACCGTTGGCTCGGGCGCTCTGGCCTGCGTGCTGACCGGTTACTCGGTGCGTGAGACGGGTATTTGGGGTCTGGACTGGCTGCTCAGTTTTAGCCTGATTTCTATCGTGTTCACCGCCTTGGCTTTGGGCACGATGGCCAATGCGGTCAATCTGATCGATGGTTTCAATGGCTTGTCGGCCGGATCGCTGACCATCATGCTGGGCGGCATGGGCTGGATCGCCCTTGGCGCGGGCGACCACGACCTGGCTTTGTTGGCCTTCGTGACGGCGGCCGCCATCTTGGGCTTTGCGCTGCTCAACTGGCCCTGGGGCAAGATTTTCCTTGGCGATGGCGGAGCCTACCTCGCCGGCTTTGTCACCGGCTGGATCGGCGTGCTGCTGATCGACCGCAACAGCGCCGTCTCAAGCTGGGCGCCCCTCATGGTGTGCGCCTACCCGCTGCTGGAGGTGTTTTTCAGCATCGCGCGGCGCCGCTACCGCAAGCACCACCCCGGCCATCCGGACCGCCTGCACCTGCACAGTCTGGTGCGCCGGCGTGTCACGGGATTTTGGCTGCGCCAAGCCAGCGTGCTCGGCCTGAACTCGATCACCGGCATGCTGATGTGGCCGGCGAGCCTGCTGTGCACCGTCTGGGCGGTGGTGTTTGCGCACCACAGCGCCATGCTGATGACGGGCTTGGCGGGCTTTACCCTGCTGTACGCCTACGTCTACCGCCGCCTGGTGCATTTCAGGTGGGGCAGCAAGCGCAGCGCAGCGGCCTGCCCCGCCCCGGGAGCCTGAGGCCGGCCAGACGGGGCCCGGGCGCTTTAGGGCTCCTCGTGCAGCGCAGCGCCCGGCTCCTG
>CANHBU010000122.1 GCA_947458345.1 Comamonadaceae bacterium | reverse complement strand
TCGAGCAGCAGATGCAGCCCGGCGGTGTACTGGCTGAAAAAGACGGCAAGAAGCCAAGGGTGGCCATGTTCTGCACGGGCGGCATCCGCTGCGAAAAATCCACCGCCTTCTTGCGCACCAAAGGCTTCGAGGAGGTCTACCACCTGCAAGGCGGCATCCTCAAGTACCTCGAAACGGTGCCAGCGTCCCAAAGCAGTTGGCAGGGAGAGTGCTTCGTCTTTGACGAGCGCGTCTCGGTGGGCCACGGACTGGCGCCGGGCCACTTTGAGCTGTGCCGCTCCTGCCGCCACCCCTTGAGCTCGCTCGACAAGCAATCGCCACTTTATGAAGACGGGGTCAGCTGCCCGCGCTGCCACGACAGCCTCACAGCCGAGCAGCGCCGCAGTTTCTCGGAGCGCCAACGCCAAATGAGCCTGGCCCGCGCCAGAGGCGAGCGCCATATCGGTGTGCCGCGCGGACGCCCAGCAAGTGGCGAGACTTCTCGCAATGGCAGCTAGCGGCGCGGCGCAAGATCGGCGCTTGGGCGTCTTTTTCAAACGCAACCGCGTCGCCTGATCTTGCCGCCTAGTCGCGCCGCCTAATCTCGCCGCCTAATCTCGCCGCCTCATCCCGCGGTCAGGTCAATCGGTCAAGTCACGCGGGTTTGGCGCAGCAGACGGCCGGCCGTGACGTGCTCGGGCGATCCGGGTGGCGCGAGCCGCTGGCCGTTGACAAAAACCGCTTCGATCCCGGTGGCATAGCTGACCAGGCGATCTTCGCCGGCGGGCAGATCGTGAATGCGCTCCAGCGGGCCCGCATCCACGGTCGAGGGATCAAAAACCACGAGATCTGCGGGCAAGCCCAAGGCCACGCGCCCCCTGTCGTGCAGTCCAAAGACCTCGGCGGGATGCGAGCTCAGTCGCCGCACGGCCTCCTCCAGGCTGAGCACGCCGCGGCGGCGCACCCAGTGCCCCAGCAGATAGGTCGGATGACAGGCGTCGCAGAGCTGGCTCATGTGAGCGCCCCCGTCCCCCAGCCCCAGCACCACTTGCCGATCGCGCAGGATCTCGCCCACCGCGTCTTCGTCAAAGTTGAGCAGCGCCATGCGAAAGCGCATACGCAAGCCACTTTCGAGCGCCAGATCGAGCATGAGGTCAACCGGATCGACCCCCCGCTCGCGCGCCAGATCGCTCAGCAGACGCTCGTTCAGCGCAGGATCAGGCGACCAGCTGATGGCCAGCTGCGCAAACGCTGCGCGCCGCGTGTCACCCTCGGCCTGCTTGCCTGCAAACCAGGCGTCATCGGGCCCGGGGCCTGCGACCTGTCGCTTGACCCTTGCGCGAAAGCTGGGGTCCCGATAGACGGCCTGGCGCTGCGCCTCGTCGGCGGCCAAACGCACCGACTCGAACGAGGCCCAGGTGTCAAAAACAACCGGTGAGCGAAAGTCAAATTCAAATTGAATCGGCCGGCACGCACCCTGACCGTGGATCGGCAGGCCACGCGCTTGCTGCTCCCGGGCGCGCTCCAGATGCGCCCGATGCGAATCCGGGCCCAAAGAGCCGGCCAGCAAGGAGGTCCAGACCACCGGCCTGCCCGAAGCGGCGTTGAGCGCTTCATAGGCGTCCCAATGCGGATCGCGTCCGACGTTGTAATGAATCAAACCATGGCCAGCATCGCCCACAGCACGGGCCAGCTCGAGCATCTCATCGAAGTTGGCCAAGCGGCTGGGGACTGGCCGGCCCGAGTAGCCGATATGAACCTTGGAGACCGACGTGGCAAAGCCCACAGCGCCGGCGTCCATGGCCTGGCGCACGAGTTCGCGCATCTGCGCCACTTCCTCGGCGCTGGCCTGTCGCTGGGTGGCCTCGTCGCCCATCACCCACAAGCGGACCGGCGTGTGACCGACCATGACCGCCACATTGATGCCCAGCGGCTGGCGCTCGAGCACGTCCATGTACTGCTCGAAGGTCTCAAACGGCCACTGGACGCCCAGTCCCGCCTCCAGCGCCGCCAAGCTCATGCCCTCGACGCGCTCGAGCGTGCGCATGATCAGGCCGCGATCGCGTGGCCGGGTCGGCGCCACGCCAAAGCCGCAGTTGCCCAACACGGCCGTCGTCACTCCGTGCCAGGGCGAGACGGTCAGCAGGGGGTCCCACAGCACCTGCGCGTCGTAGTGCGTGTGGATGTCTACGAAACCCGGCGCGACCACCTGCCCTGAAGCATCAAGGGTTTGCGCCGCCTGACCGGGGACATCGCCGATCGCCACGACGCGGCCGTCCTTGATCGCGACATCGGCCAGACGGCCCGCCGCACCGGTGCCGTCGACCAGCAGGCCCCCCGTGATCTTCCAGTCGTATTCGACCATCGCTTTACTCCACCTTGACGCCGGTGAACTCGATCATGCGGCGCCAGTAGTCGAGGTCGCCGCGCTGGCGCTCGGCCAGCGCATCCGGGCTAGAGCCGATGGGGTCAAAGCCCAGCGTTTTCCAGCGCTCCATTGAATCGGGGTGGCGCAGCGCCTTGTTGATCTCGGCCGACAGCCGCTCGGCGATGGCCCGAGGGGTGCGCGCTGGTGCGAACACGCCGTACCACCCCTCGATGACGAAATCCTTGAACCCTGCCTCGACCATGGTGGGCAAATCGGGCGCCGCGGGCGAGCGCTTGGCACAGGTCTGCGCCAGCGCCTTGACCTTGCCCGAGCGCGCCAGCGGCAGCGAGGACGGCAAGTTGTCGAACATGAAACTCAAGCGGCCAGAGAGCAAATCGGGCATGGCCGCTCCACTGCCCCGGTAGGGCACGTGGGTGGCCTTGACGTTGCTGCTGCGCAGCATCAATTCGGCCGCCACATGCTGGGAGCTGCCGGCTGCCGCCGTGCCATAACTGGCCGCACCAGCCTGACGGGCGATCCAATCGATCAGCTCGCGGGCGTTGGACACCGGCACGCTGGGCGGCACGATCAGGGCCAAGCAGGAGGTGCCGACCAGGGTCAGGGGCTGGAAGTCACGAATCGGATCGAAGGCCATGTTCGGAAAAAACACGAGATTCGACGCGTGCGTGCTTTGGGTACCAAAAACGACCGTGTAGCCATCGGGCGCCGCACGGGCCACCGCCTCCGAACCGATCGCACCCGATGCGCCGCTGCGGTTTTCAATGACAACGCTTTGGCCCAAGGATTCACCGAGTCGGACCGAAAGCACGCGCGAAATCGCATCGGTCGGACCGCCGGGGGCGAACGGCACCACCCAGCGCAGGGGTCGATTGGGCCAATCGGACTGGGCACTGGCTGCCACAGTGACGAAGCCCAGGGCGGCCACTGCGAGGCGAAACATCGAATTCATGGGGATACTCCTGATTAAATAGAAGATGCCTGATCATCGCCGATATTGCCCGGGCCGGTCGTGCTTGGCGGGGCCTGCCTCATGAGGCCGATTCAGGCTCTCGATTGAAGGGTTCGCCCTGCGGTCCAGCCCGCGCGAGTCGGGTTAGCCCCAGCAGCGGCCGCCCGAGCGCTTCAGTACAGTCGAGCCCGACCCGGTCAGGGCGAGCGCCGAAGAGACGGTCGACGCCCCATTGCTTTTCAAAAAGACGAAAGCCCCCCTTGAGTCGCATCGGCCTGATTCACGCCACACCGCTGGCGGTGCAACCCATCGCAGCGTCTTTCGCCGCCCTGTGGCCGCAAGCGCGCCTGCACAACATCCTCGACGACAGCTTGTCCGTCGACCGCGCGCGTGACGGTCGGCTGACCGAGGCAATGACGCAGCGCTTCATCGACTTGTCGCACTACGCGGTGCGCTGCGGCTGCGAGGCCCTCTTGTTTACCTGCTCGGCCTTCGGGCCGGCGATCGAGGCGGCAGCGGCGCGCTGCGGCGTGCCCACCTTCAAACCCAATGAGGCCATGTTCGACGCGGCGCTGGCGCTGGCAAAGCGCGAGGCGGTGCTGCGGATCGGTCTGCTGGCCACCTTCGAGCCCTCCATCGCCTCAATGGCCCAGGAGCTGCAGGCCTGCGCCAGCCAGCGCGGCCTGCGCATCGCCATCGAGGCTGGGCACGTGCCCGAGGCGATGGACGACCTGCAGCGCGGCCAGGCCCAGTTGCATCACCAGAAAATCGCCCAAGCCGCGGCCGCGCTGCCGGCCTGCGATGTGATCATGCTGGCGCAATTCTCCATGGCCGCCGCCCAGCCCCTGGCGCAGCGCGCGAGCAACGCGCCCGTTCTCTCAAGCCCCGATTGCGCCGTCACTGAACTGCGCCGAAAGATCTCGCATGTCTGACCTGAACGTCTCGCACACGCAGCTTGCCGCCTTCATCACGGCCACGATGCAGGCCGTCGGCTTGCCGGCCGATGACGCGCGCACCATCGGCGAACTCATGGCCGAGGCCGACCTGCAAGGCTCCGATGGGCACGGCGTGATCCGGGTGCCGGTCTACATCCGGCGCATCCTTGGCGGCGCGGTCAATGTGCGGCCCGAGATCAAGGTGGTGGAAGAAAGAGCGGCCACGGCCCTGATCGACGGTGACAACGGCATGGGCCACCTGGTCATGAAGCGGGCGGCCGAGCTGGCCATTGAAAAAGCGCGCCGCTGCGGCGTGGCCTGGGTGGGCAGCCGCTACAGCAACCATGCCGGCCCGGCCTCGCTGTACGCGCGCATGCCGCTGGCCCATGACATGGTCAGCCTGTACTTTGCGGTGGGCAATGCCAACCACCTGCCGCCCTGGGGCGGGCTGGACATGCTGCTGTCGACCAACCCGATCGCGGTGGCCTTGCCGGCGCACGAAGAGCCGCCCGTGGTGCTCGACATGGCCACCACCGTGGCCGCCTACGGCAAGGTCAAGGCCAAGGCCATGCTCGGCGAAATGATGCCCGAGGGCTGGATGATCGACCGCCAGGGCCGCCCCCTGCTCGATCCACACCGGCGCGAAGAAGGCTTCTTGCTGCCCATCGGCGGCTACAAGGGCTACGGTCTGTCCATGATCGTCGGCCTGCTGGCCGGCACGCTCAACGGCGCGGCCATGGGCACCGAGGTGGTCGATTTCAACAACGACGACACCAGCGTGACCAACACCGGCCAAGCCATCTGCGTGATCGATCCGGCCGCCTTTGGCGATACCCTGGCCTTCAAACAGCGCGTGGACAAGCTGGTGCGTGAGCTCCATGCCAGCGAGCGCATGCCCGGCTTTGACCGCATCTGGGTGCCAGGCGAGCAAAGCCACCTCAAACACGCACGCCATCTCAGCCAGGGCATCGACGTGCCCGCCTCGCTGGTGCGCGAGCTCGATGCAGTGGCCCGCCAACTGGGCGTGCCCACCCTGGCCGACACCCCCAACCCCTGATCCAAGGAGACCCTCATGCAAAGACGCCATTTGATGCAATCGGGCCTGGCGACAGCCGGCGCAGCGCTCATGGGCCCGAGCTGGGCCCAAGCGGCCTACCCGAACAAGCCCATCAAGATGATCATTCCGTTGGCCGCCGGCAGCGCGGTCGATAACGCGGCACGGATCGTCTCGCAAAAGATGGCCGCCAACCTGGGTGTGGGCATCGCCATCGAAAACCAGACCGGTGCAGCCGGCCTGATCGGCGCAGAGCGGGTGGCCAAGTCGCCGGCCGACGGCTACACCCTGGGCGGCTTCAACGACAGCATCATGACCATGCTGCCGAGCTTTCACAGCAAGATGCCCTGGGACATCCTCAAGGACTTCGAGCCGGTCTCGCTGGTGGCGACCATCGAATGGGCGCTGGTGGTGTCGGCCGACTCGCCCATCAAGACCGCGGCAGAGCTGATCGATGCGGCGCGCAAGGCGCCGGGCAAGATCAACTACGGCTCAGGCGGCAACGGCAGCCCGCAGCACATCGCCATGGCTCTGTTTGCCATGCAGGCGGGCGTGCAGATGACGCACGTGCCCTACAAAGGCGCCACGCAGGCCGCAGTGGGTACGGCCGCCGGCGAGGTTCAGACCTGCCTGCAGGGCATTGCCACCGTCAGCTCACTGGTCAAGGCCGGCAAGCTGCGCATCCTGGGCATCCCGGCGCCCAAGCGGCTCGCGCAGTTCCCAGACCTGCCCACTGTCTCCGAGTCGGGCCTGCCGGGCTACGAAATGAATTCCTGGTTTGC
>CANHBU010000121.1 GCA_947458345.1 Comamonadaceae bacterium | reverse complement strand
GGCCTTCGCCAAACTGCAGGGCTTGCGCAAGTAGGCCGCCCAGGCATGAAAGCCCTGCGCTTGTATGCCGGCCCTCAGGCGCTGGCCCATATCCGCCGCCATGGCCTGCAGCCGCAGGACATTGCCGCCATACCTGGTGCGGCCGGCGGTCCCAAGGGCCTGATCCTGGGCCCGCTCGATCGATTTTTATTTGGACAGTGGCTCACACAAAGCACGCAGCCCATCGATCTGGTGGGCGCATCGATCGGTGCCTGGCGCCTGGCCACCGCCTGCCTGAACGACTGTGAGTCGGGCTTCCGGCGCCTGGAGCATGACTACATTGCGCAGCACTATGAGATCGAGCCTGGCCGCAAGCGGCCGACGGCCGCGCAGGTCAGCCGCGAGTTTGGGCTCGGCCTGCGGGGGTTTTATGGCGGACGCATCCAGGAGGTGCTGGGGCATCCGCGCTGGCGACTGCATGTGATGACATCACGTGGGATCGGGCTGCTGGCGCGCGAGCATCCGGTGTTCACGCCCTTGGGCAACGCCGGCGCCTACGTCACCAACCTGATTTCACGGGGCCTCATGGATGCCTGGCTGGAGCGTGAGGTGTTTTCGACGACCTTGGGCGGCGCGCCCCATGCGCTGCCTTTCGATGCCAGGGACTACCGCACCCGGCAGGTGGCGCTGAGCGCCGAGAACTTCATGCAGGCCATTCAGGCCAGTTGCTCGATTCCCTTCGTGCTTCAGGCGGTACACGGTATTGCCGGAGCCCCCCGGGGTGCCTACTGGGATGGCGGCATCACCGACTACCATCTTCACCTGAACTACCGCAGCCCCAGACCCGGCCTGGTGCTCTACCCCCATTTTCAAAAGCAGGTGGTGCCCGGCTGGCTGGACAAGGCGCTGAAGTGGCGACACAAGGCCACGCCATTTCTAGACCGCATGCTGGTGCTGGCCCCCGACCCCGATTGGGTGCGGACCCTGCCCAACGGCAAGCTGCCTGACCGCACCGACTTCACCCGCTACGCCAACGATCTGCCGGGACGCATCAAAGCCTGGACCGCCGCCGCGCGGGCCAGCGAGCAACTGGCGCAGGAGTTCGCCGATTGGCTGATACGACCTGATGCCGATCAGGTGCAGGCTTTGTGAGCGCCGAGCCTTCGAAGTAATGAAAAAGACCATCGATGCAAGGACTGCCACCTTGCGAGTTGCCATTGCGAGCCAAGCGTGGCAATCCAGGCTGCGGCAGTCGACCACTTCGCGATGTGGCTCTTGACCCGCGGCAGTCGCTGGATCGCTTCGTTCCTCGCGACGACGGGTGCGACTGCTCAGCGGTCAATGAGGTGAAGGTGGCCTTTGCTCGATGGCAATGGCGGTGATCAGGGCTACTGAGCAGCTGGCCTCACATCGAGGCGTCAATAATGGCTTGGTAGTCTTCAGCGCTGGCCAGGCGCGGGTTCATTTTGTGGCAATGGTCGGCCAGTGCGCCTTCGATCACGCGGGCAAATTGGCCACTGACCACCCCCATTGCGCCCAGCCCGGTGGGCAGGCCAAGGCGGGCGCTCATGTCGCGCACCGCATCGGCAACATCGCCAGCGCTGCTGCCCTTGAGGCCCATGGCCTGTGCCATGCGGGCCATGCGATGGTTTTGCTGCACCGACTCGGACGCGGCGTTAAATTGCAGCACCGCCGGCAGGAACATGGCATTGAGCGTGCCGTGATGCAGGCGGGGATTGACGCCGCCCAAGCTGTGGCTGAGCGAATGCACGCAGCCCAGGCCTTTTTGAAACGCCATGGCTCCTTGCATGGAGGCGCTCATCATGTTCAGACGGGCCTGGCGGTCCGACCCGTTGCGGGTGGCGCGCTCAATATGGGCCCAGGCACGCTGCAAGCCGTCGAGCGCAATGCCGTCGGCCGGCGGGTTGAATGGCGCAGCCATGAAGGTTTCCATGCAGTGGGCGATCGCGTCCATGCCGGTGGCGGCGGTCAGGCCTGGGGGCAAGCCCAGGGTCAGCTCCGGGTCGCAGATGGCGGCCTTGGGTATGAGGTGTGGCGAGTGAAAACCGAGCTTGCGGCCGTCGTCAATGATGAGAATCGCGCCACGGGCCACCTCGCTGCCGGTGCCAGCGGTGGTGGGCACGGCGATCAGCGGTGCTGCCCGGTCGGTGATTTTGGGTGAGCCCCCCTCGATGGTGGCGTAGGTCTTGAGCGGCCCTTCGTGGGTGGCGGCAATGGCCACGCCTTTGCCGCAATCAATGGACGATCCGCCGCCCAACGCAATGAGGCCATCGCATCGGCCCTGATGGTAGAGCGCCGCTGCCGCACGCACCCCCGCCTCGGTCGGGTTGGACGGCGTCTGGTCAAAAACCGACACCGGCCAGCCGGGCAGGGCGTCGAGTGCTTTTTGCAAGAGGCCTGCGGCCTTGACGCCGGCATCGGTGACGATCAGGGGGCGGCTGATGCCGGCCCGCTGGCATTCGTCCTGCAAGGTGCGCAGGGCGCCAAAGTCAATTTGGATCTGGGTGATGTAGTTGATCACGGCCACGGAAAGCTCCTGTAAACAAGCTGGGGATTTTCGGGTAAATCCGGCAACATGCCCGCGTTGTACCATGCCGCACCGAGCAGCAAGACCATGAGCAGCCCCCACAGTTCCGCACCCCTGTCGCCCGACGTCCGGCGGTTGGTCGACAACATTCATCGCGCTGGTCGAGCGCCCATGCATGCAATGAGCGTGGAGCAGGCCCGGGCTTTCTACCGAGCCGGCGCTCCCTTGCTGGACCTGCCGCCGGCGCCGGTGGAGAGGGTGCAAGAGCTGCTGATTCCAGCCCGCGATGGCTACTTGATGCCGGCGCGCCTGTACGCACCGCACAGCGTGCAGACCCTGCCTGCGCTGCTGTACTTTCATGGGGGCGGCTTTACCATCGGCGGCCTCGATACGCATGACACGCTGTGCCGCCAACTGAGCCTGCTTGGGGCTTGCGCGGTGGTCTCGCTCGATTACCGGCTCGCGCCGGAGCACCGTTTTCCCACGGCTGTGCATGATGCCTGGGACGCGCTGCAATGGCTCGCTGCCCAGGGACAGAGCCTGGGGCTCGACACCGCGCGCCTGGCGGTCGGCGGCGACAGCGCCGGCGGCACGCTGGCTGCAGTTTGCGCCCTGATGGCGCGCGACGCGGGCCTGGCCCTTTGCCTGCAACTGCTGTTTTACCCTGGCACCACCGCACACCAAGACACCGATTCGCATCGCCGCTACGCCCAGGGGTTTTTGCTGGACAAGGAAACAGTAGACTGGTTTTTTGCCCACTACATTGATGTGCAGGACCGCGGTGACTGGCGTTTTGCGCCCCTGAACGCGCCCGATCACAGCGGCGTGGCTCCGGCTTGGTTGGGGCTGGCCGAGTGCGACCCGCTGATTGACGAAGGCATCGCCTATGCCGATGTGCTGCGCATGGCCGGTGTGCCGGTTGACCTTGAGATTTACCGCGGTGTGATCCACGGCTTCTTGACCATGGGCCGAGCCATCGGTCTGACCCGGCAAGCCCATGCCGATGCCGCCCGCGCCCTGGTCAGCGCCTGGCAAAGCCGGCCCATGAGTTGCCGTTAAACTCGGCGTTTACCCTAGGGGTGGTCTGCAAAGTCGCTGGGTGTCATTGCCAGGATTGCCACGTCGCTAGCGCTCCTCAATGACGGCTGGTGACGCGGCAATGGTCGCAATCGCGGCTGGCAACACGGTCATCCTCGCAATGAACGCTGGTGATGTGGCAGTGGAATGACATCGAGCGGCGTGGCGACGACCGAGTTTTGTAGACCTTGCTTAGGGGCAGATCGATTCTGAAAGCCGCCGATGAATAGACAGGACTTTCGCTTCTTTAATCGCCTGCGCGTGCGCTGGGCCGAAGTGGACATGCAGAAGATCGTCTTCAATGGCCACTACCTCATGTACCTGGATACCGCCATGGGCGAGTATTGGAGGGTTTTGGCCTTGCCCTACGAAGAGGCGATGCAGCAGCTGGGCGGCGACTTGTACGTCAAGAAAGCCAGCGTCGAGTACCACGGCTCGGCACGCTACGACGACACCCTCGACATTGGTCTGCGCTGCAGCCGCATCGGAAGTTCCTCGATTCAATTTCTGGGCGCGATTTTCCGAGGCGAAGATCTTTTGATCACGGCCGAGTTGATCTACGTCTACGCCGACCCCAGCACTCAGACTTCGCGACCGGTGCCCGACGCGCTGCGGCAGGTGCTGCTTGGCTATGAAGCCGGCGAGTCCTTGCTGGAGGTGCGCACGGGCAGCTGGCAGCAGTTGCATGAAGACGCGATGAAGGTGCGCATCGAGGTGTTCGTCGAGGAGCAACGCATTCCCCTGGCGATGGAGCAAGACCCAGCCGATGAAGTCTCGTTGCATGCCGTGGCTTACAACCGCCTGGGCATGCCGGTGGCCACGGGGCGCCTGCTGCCCGCCCAAGCCGGTGTGGGACGAATTGGCCGCATGGCGGTCAAGCGGGTGCTGCGTGAAGCTGGTATCGGCTCGCAGGTCTTGCAGGCCCTGACCGCCACAGCCGGTGAGCGCGGCGATCGCGCGGTCAGGCTGCATGCTCAACGCAGCGCCGAAGGTTTTTATGCCAGCAGCGGTTTTGCGGCGCAAGGCGATGCCTTTGAAGAAGTGGGTCTGCCGCATATCGAGATGGTCAGGGCGGTCTGAGGTCAGCGCTTTGAGCAAGACCCCATCGCCGCGAGGGCGCAGCTGCTAGGGAACCCATAGACGGCTCGGCTCAATGGGTGGCAGCGCCGCCCTCGGCGCGACGCGGCCTTCGAACTCGATCCCTTAGATCGCCTGAACCCGCAGCGGCTGGGTCAACTGGTAACCCTTGCCGTGAACCGTCTTGATTTCCATGCCCCTGTTTTGGACATGCCGCAGCTTGGTACGCAGACGGCTGACCAGCACTTCGAGTCTGGCCTTGTCGGCTTTGTCGTTCAGGCCACCACTGCCGATCGCATCGATCAGATCCTCATAGCTGCAGGGCCCGGCGGTATCACTCAGGTGCTGCAGCAAGCCGCATTCGCTGGGCGTCAGACTCAGTATGTCGCCCTGCGGTGACAGCAGACGCAGGCTCTTGCTGTGCAGGGCCCATGGCCCATCGGTCTGCGTGCCTTCGACCCTGGGGCAGGGCGCGGCGCGGCGCGAGAGGTTGTGCAGGACGGCCAGTAATTCTTCTGGGCGGGTGGGCTTGGTCAGGTAGACATCGGCACCGGCCATATAGCCTTCGGTTCGCTCACTGCCCATGACTCGGGCCGTCAGCAAAACAATCCCCACATCAGGCACGACGCTGCGCAGCCATTTGCACAGGCTGATGCCGTCTTCGCCGGGCAAATTGAGGTCCAGCACCACCAGCATCGGTGTTTGCTGAGCGACCGCTTGACGGAAGTCCTTGGCGTCCTGAGCGCAGCGCACGCTCCAGCCGGCTTGCTCGAGCACGAGCGAAATTTCTTCGCTCACGCGCAGGTTGTCCTCCACCATCAGAACAGACCCGAGGCCTGGCTTGGCAGCGCCGTGGCTGGTCTCAGTGCTGCGCATCGTCGAGCCTCAAGGCCAGCGTGAAACTGATCCAGTTGTCTTCGGCCCGGCTCTCGATGCGCGTGCCCAATGCACCGGCCAAGGACTGCGACAGCCACAGCCCCAGCCCTGCGCCCGACTGGTTGCGTGCGCTCTCGGCGCGATAAAAGCGCTCGAACAGTCGGCTCGGATCGGGGACACCGGCAGATCCCACTTCGCTGGTCACACTGATCTCGACCTGCGTGCCTTGCTCGGCATTTCGGCATGCCACTTGAATCTCGACCAGGCTGTCGGGCGGGGAATACTTGAGCGCGTTGCTCAGCAGGTTGCTCAGGATCAGCTTGATGTAGTGCAGATCGGAGGTCAGTGTGGCCCCTTCGGGGAGGCCGCGCACCAGGGTGAAGATGCGCTCGTCCGGGTTGGCCGCTCGCACCAGGTCCAATAGCTGCTGGACTGTGAAGGTGTGAACGGCCATGGGCATCTGGCCTTGCTCGTAGCCGTCGACTTCAGCGCAGCGATCAACAATGGCGTTGATCTCCTGCAAAGAGTTTTTGATCTTTTCGGCTCGGTGCTGTGCAGGGTCGTCGCTGGCCAGACGCTGCTGTATGCCCGACAGGGCCATCTGGCTGGCCGTCAG
>CANHBU010000120.1 GCA_947458345.1 Comamonadaceae bacterium | reverse complement strand
GTGCTGTGGTCGCGGTTGCCCACCACAAAGTCAGGGTGAACCAGGCCCGGATGGTCAGTGGCGTGACTGGCAGCGACCGCCGGCATCGAATGGCAATTGATGTGCAGCACGTAGCCGTGGGCGGCATGGGCGGCATCGAGGGCCTGCGCCACCGCGGCGTGATAGGGCTGCCAGCAGCGCTCGATGCGCCGGCTGACCTCGGCCACGCTCAGGCGCCGCTCGTAAAGCGGCAGGCCTTCATCGGTCAGGCGCCAGATCAGGCCCTTGCCCAGGCGCACCTTGGCGCGCTCGCCCTCAGTGCTCGGCCGCTCGCCCGGCCAGGGACCGTCGATCAGGGACTCGTCGATTTCAGCCAGGCTGCGATTGGCGTCGAGGTAGCTGCGCGGAAACAAGGCCTCGACCCAATGCACGCCCAGCGCGGGCGCGAAGCTGTAGAGCCGGTCGACATGAGTGTCTTCGGCTCGGCGCAGCGACTGCCGGTCGCAAGCATGTCCAAAGTCCTCGGGATAGACAGTGCCGCTGTGCGGCGAATCGAGCACAACGGCGCAGGTGCCCGCAAGGTGGCGAACAGTCTCAATCATGGAGCCATTGTGCCGCGGCCAGGGCAGGCCAGACAGCTCATCTGCAGCGTGCCCAGGGTCAAGGCGCGACGGCAGGATCGGCTTGAGGGCGTTTTCCTACAAGCGAAGGCCGCGCCTGCTGACAGACCGGGGCAAATGCGAAAGCCAGAATCAGGGCGTCGATGTTCGAGCAACGCCCCGACATTTTTCATCATCTCCAGGAGTCCACGTGTATCCATCGATCCGAAAATTCTCAGCCCTCCTCATGACCGCCCTGCTTGTGGGGGGCGCCGCACAGGCCCAATCGGCTGACAGCAGTGGCGGCTGGTGGCCGCCGAGCGAGCGTGGCTACGTTGGCCTGACTGGCGGGCGCACCCACTTCGATCAGGGCCGCGGCAACGCCTACAGCTTGTCGTTGGGGGGCTTTTGGAGCCCGCAGATGGGCCTGGAGGTCGCCGCCACCGACTTTGGCCGCAGTGACACGGCCGATGCTTATGGCTTTAGCGTCAGCGGCGTGGCCCGCTTGCCCATCAACGACACCTTCTCCGCTTTCGCCAAGCTGGGCCTGCAATACAGCCGCAGCGATGCGGCCGGTGTGCGCGATACCGGCTTTGGCGAGACCTACGGCGTGGGTGTCGACATCAGCCTGACGCGCCAGGTCGCGGCGGTGCTGCAGTACGACCGCGCCGCCGTGCACTTTGCCAGCGGTCGTGACCGGGTGAACCTGGCATCGGTGGGTCTGAAGTACCGCTATTGAGCCAGAGGCGATTGCAGATGCAGCGGCGCATGTGCCGCCGCTGCGCATGCGTCCCGATTCCCGTCACACCGTGAGCCCCCCGCGATATGCCTTTGCCCACAGAGCGCGCTGACAAGATCCTGGTCCTTGATGACGACTCCCGCATCCGCGACCTGCTGCGACGCTATTTGTCGCAGGAGGGCTTTGAGGTCATCCTGGCCGAAGACAGCAAGGCTCTGAACCGCATCTTGCTGCGCGATGCGGTCGACTTGATCGTGCTCGATCTGATGATGCCGGGCGAAGATGGCCTGTCGGTGTGTCGCCGCCTGCGCGCGAGCAAGGACCGCACGCCCATCATCATGCTGACCGCCAAGGGCGAGGACGTCGACCGCATCGTGGGTTTAGAAGTGGGCGCTGACGACTACCTGGCCAAGCCCTTCAACCCGCGCGAGCTGCTCGCACGCATCCACGCTGTGCTGCGCCGCCGGCCGGCCACCGAGGTGCCCGGCGCACCCTCAAGCGATCAGGAGGTGGCGCGCTTTGGCCCTTACACCTTCGACATGGGCCTGCGCACCTTGCGCAAGGACGGGCAGGATCTGCCCCTGACCACCGGCGAATTCGCCATGCTCAAGACCCTGGTGCGCCACCCTCGCCTGCCGCTGTCGCGCGAAAAACTGGCGCAACTGGCGCGTGGACGCGAGTTCGAGCCCTTCGACCGCAGTCTGGACGTGCAGATCTCGCGGCTGCGCAAGCTGATCGAGGCAGACGCCGCCGCACCGCGCTACATCCAGACGGTCTGGGGCGTGGGCTACGTGTTCGTGCCCGATGGCACGAGCTAAGTCGCCAGACAGGCGGCCATCGAAGACGGCGCCGACCGCAGGCGCTGCGGCACCGCCGAAAGCGGCTGGGCGCGCAGGCCGGCCCAGCATCGGCCTGTTTTGGCGCACCTTCTTGCTGCTGTGCGCCCTGCTGCTCGTGTGCATCGCGGCCTGGCTGCAAGCCTTCATCAGTCTGGAAATCAGGCCCCGCGCGCTGCAAAACGCCCAGCAGCTGGCCTCCTTGGTCAACCTCAGCCGCGCCAGCTTGCTGGCCAGCGACGCCATCGGCAGGGTGTTGCTGATCAAGTCCCTGGCCGACCAGCAAGAGCTGCACCTGAGCGTGCGCCAGGCCAAGGACCGCTACACGCCGCACCGGATGAACTGGCTGCAAGGCGATATCGTCGAACTGCTGCGCCAGCAAATCGGCGCATCGGCGGTGGTGGCCGAGGCGGTCAACGGGCAGCCGGGGCTGTGGATCGGCTTCGAGATCGAATCCGACGCCTACTGGCTGCGCACCGACGAGGCGCGCCTGGTCCCCACCCGCCCCAGCACCTGGCTGCTGTGGCTGCTCACCGCCGGCGCGCTCTCGCTGCTGGGCTCGGTGCTGATCACCCGCCTGATCAACCGGCCTTTGCACCAGCTGGTGCTGGCCAGCGCGCGCCTCAGGCAAGGCCAGGCGGGCAAGCCAAGCGATGCGCAGGCGCTTGCGCAGGGCCAGCAGGGCCCGTTGCGGCTCGATGAGCAGGCCTCAACGACGGAGATCCGCGAACTCAACATCGCCTTCAATCGCATGAGCGAGCAGCTCGCCCGAGTCGAGCAAGAGCGCAACTTGCTGCTCGCCGGCATCTCGCACGATCTGCGCACACCGCTCACGCGGCTGCGCCTGGAAGCACAGCTGAGCGTGCCGCAGGAGCGGGCACGCCAGCACATGGAGGCCGACATTGCCCAGATCGATGCCATCGTTGGCAAGTTCTTGGCGCACCCGCCTGCGGCATCTTCGAGCCTGCAGTCGCTGGCCTTGGCCGAACAGGTGGCCCAGGCCAGCTTTGCCTGGGCCGACGACCCGCAGGTGAGCCTGTCGGTGCAGATCGAGCCGCAGTTGCAGGTGCGGGCCGACCCGGTCGAGTTGGCCCGGGTGCTATCGAACCTGCTGGACAACGCAAGCCGCCACGGCCGCAGCGCCGACGGCATCAGCCGCATCGAGCTGCGCGCCAGCGCGACCCAGGCCTGGGTGCTGCTGACCGTCACCGACCAGGGTCCGGGGGTGGCGCCTGAGCAGCTGCACCAGCTCACCCGCCCCTACCATCGGGCCACAAGCGGCCCATCGGGCCCGCCAGGCAGCGGCCTGGGGCTGGCCATCGCCGAGAGCACCATGCTGCGCATGGGCGGCGGTTTCTCGCTGAGCCTGTCCGCAGGCGGCGGCTTGTGCGCCAGTTTGCGGCTGCGCCGGGCCTGAGGTGGGCCTGAGGTGGGCCTGAGGTGGGCCTGAGGTGAGCCTGAGGTGAATCTAAAGTGGTCTTAGGCCGCCAGCAGCAGCACGACCGCCTGCGCCTGCATGGCCTTGCCCTCGCCCACGGGCCCCATCTTCTCGGCTGTCTTGGCCTTCACATTGACCTGCTCGGTTGCCAGCTCAAGACCGGCAGCGATGCACTCGCACATGGCCGGGATGTGCGGCGCGAGCCGGGGGGCCTGAGCGATCACGGTGGCATCGATGTTGCCGATCAGCCAGCCGCGCTCGCGCACCCGCTGGGCCGCCTGGCGCAGCAACTGCATCGAGTCGGCCCCCCTGAAACGCTCGTCGGTGTCGGGAAAATGCTGACCGATGTCGCCCAGGCCGGCAGCACCGAGCAGCGCATCGGTGATGGCATGCAGCAGGGCGTCGGCATCCGAATGGCCCAGCAGCCCTTTGTCTGAAGGGATGCGCACGCCGCCGAGAATCAGCGGTCGGCCCTCGACCAAGGCATGAATGTCCCAACCCTGGCCGATGCGAAACGGCAAATGGGGCGCAGCGCCTGGCTTCATGGTCGAACTTCCTCGGGGGACGGGCGGCGCGCCTGCAGCACGGCCTGCGCCAGCGCGAAATCGCTCGGATAGGTGATTTTGAAGTTGTGCGCGCTGCCGGTCACCAGCAGCGGGCGGTGGCCACTGGCCTCCATGGCGCTGGCCTCGTCGGTGATCTGCAACCCCTGCGCCTGGGCCTGAACGATCGCCTGCTCGAGCGCGCCCAGGCGAAACATCTGGGGAGTCTGCGCCAGCCATTTGTCGGCCCGCTCTAGGGTCTGCGCCACACGCCCGTCAGAGCCGCTCTTGAGGGTATCGGGCAGTGGCAAGGCGAGCAGACCGCCCACCGCATCGTGACGGCAACGCGCAACGAGTTCGCGCACCTGCTCGGGCAGCAGCAGGCAGCGCGCCGCATCGTGCACCAGCACCCAGTCGCTGGCGCGCGGCCCGCCGGCCATTTGTCGCCAGTGCTGCAGCCCCTGGCGCACCGAATCGGCCCGGCTGGCGCCGCCGCAGCGCAGCACCTGCACCGCCTCGGGCAAGCCCAGGGCGTCGATATAGGGGTCATCGGGGGCCACGGCCACCGCCACCGCCTCGATCAGATCGCCCAGCGCGTCAAACACCTGCAAGGTGTGCGCCAGCAGACTCTGGCCGCACAGGCGCTGGTACTGCTTGGGCAGCGCGGGCGCGCCCGCCTGCAGCGCCCGGCTGCCGACACCGGCGCAGGCAATCAGCACGAACAGGCCTGCTTCGGGCGCGGGCCATTCGGGGTCTAAAGGCGTGTTGACGTCGGACATATATGGCGCTGATTCTAAAATCACCCCGCAGCCACCCCAGCCATGCTCGAATTGGGGCAGGACCGCTGGCGCGCGAGCAGGCGCCCCCATTCATCCATGATCCCACCCCAACTTCATACCGGCCGGCGGCACAGCGCTCCTGTGCCGCCGGCCTCGAGCGATGCGCTGCTGCTGGCCCACCTGGCTGTGCGCGAGAAAAAAGCGGGCAAGCTCATGGCCGTGGTCACGGCCGATGCCGCCACCGCCGCGCGCCTGCTCGAGGAGCTGCCTTTTTTCGAGCCCAGCCTGCGCTGCGCGCTGTTTCCCGACTGGGAGACCCTGCCCTACGACAGCTTTTCGCCGCACCAGGACCTGATCAGCGAGCGGCTGGCCACGCTGTGGCGCATCAACCAGCGCGATGCCGAACAAGGCGCCGACGTGGTGATCGTGCCGGCCACCACGGCGCTGTACCGGCTGGCGCCGCCGAGCTTTCTGGCCGGCTACACCTTTGCCTTCAAGGTCGGACAGAAACTTGATGAGGCCAAATTGCGCGCCCAGCTGACGCTGGCCGGCTACAGCCATGTCACCCAGGTGGTCAGCCCAGGCGAGTACGCGGTGCGCGGCGGGCTGATCGACCTGTTTCCCATGGGCTCGGCCGTGCCTTATCGGGTCGACCTGTTTGACGACGAGGTCGACTCCATCCGCACCTTCGATCCCGACAGCCAGCGCAGCCTGTACCCGGTGCCCGAGGTGCGACTGCTGCCCGGCCGGGAGTTTCCGATGGACGAGCCGGCGCGTGCGCGCTTTCGCAGCCGCTGGCGCGAACTGCTCGAGGGTGACCCCACCAAGAGCCGCATCTACAAGGACATGGGCAACGGCGTGGCAACGGCGGGCATCGAGTACTACCTGCCGCTGTTCTTCGAGGAGACGGCCACCGTCTTTGACTACTTCGGCCAGGAACCCGGCGACGCCACCTTGGTGCTGCACGGCGAAATCGAAGGTGCATTTGCCCGCTTCCTGCAAGATACGCAGGAGCGCTACCGGCTCGTCAAGGATGCGCCCGATCGGCCGGCCCTGCCGCCTGCGGCGCTGTTTCTCGACGCCGAACAGTTCTACTTAAGGGCCAAGCCGCTGGCGCAGCTGTCCCTCAGGCCGGTCGACGCGCACAGCTGGGCCGAGGTCGAGCGCCTGCCCGACTTGTCGGTCATGCGCGGCGCACAAGAGCCTCTGGCGCGGCTCAAGGCGCATCTGAGCAGCACGCCCCACCGGGTGCTGGTGATCGCCGAAAGCCAGGGCAG
>CANHBU010000119.1 GCA_947458345.1 Comamonadaceae bacterium | reverse complement strand
GCCGCCGGCCACGCGACCGGCAAAACGGGTCAGGGCCTGCTGGGGCAGCAGGTGCTGGATGAGGACGCTCAGACGTTCAGACACGGGACTCCAAAAGGCTCGGCAGACGCAGGGCGCCAGACCGGTTGATTTTATAGACCCACGGCCCGCGCGCCCGCAGCCCTGACCCCGCCCGCGCATCAGTCGATCCGAAAAATGTTCCAAATCAGACACTTACGAGATGTTTATCAACATGTTTCCTTGACCGACGCCCGCCCTCGGGCTAAGCTGCGATCTGCTCAGGGTAGGCCCAAGCCGCGCGAGAACAGCGCCGGCTTTGCTCCCCTGGCCCCACCGCACCTGCCCAAAACTTGCCCCCCAGTGCCCCTCAGTGCCCCTCAGTGCCCACCGGTGCCCGCCATGAAACAACTGCTGCTCCCCTGCATCGCCAGCTTGCTGCTGATCAGCGCTGGCGCACGCGCGGACATGCTGGGCCACTTTCTGCAACAAAAAGGTTTGATTGCGGGCCCCGAAAGTGCGCCGCCGCCCTTGCCCACCGCCTCGGCTCTGGCCGTTCATGCCATGGGCTTTATGGGCGTGCCCTACAAATGGGGCGGCAATGACGCGCAAACCGGACTGGACTGCAGCGGCTTCGTGCAGGCGGTCTACCAACAGATCACCGGGGTGGTGCTGCCGCGCACCTCGGAGCGCCAGGCGGCCGCCACGCAGGCCATCGGGCCGCATGAACTCGCCCCAGGTGACCTGGTGTTTTTCAATACGATGCAGCAGCCCTACAGCCATGTGGGCATTTACATCGGCGAGGGTCGCTTTGTGCATGCGCCGCGCACAGGCAGCCGCATCAAGCTCGAGCGGCTTTCGGCCCCCTACTGGAGCGCGCGGTTTGACGGGGGCCGGCGGGTGACCCACCCATCGAGCGTGCTGGCCCAGCAGACGGCGCCGCAGGGCGGGTCAGCAGACCGCTAAAAGCGCGCCCGCCTACCCTCAGGGCCAAGCGCGCCACAAGCGATCAGACTGGGGGCGTGCCCTCGGCCTTGGCGATTTGCGCTTCGACGAACTTGCGATAGAGCTCGTTGAGCTTGGGCTGGCGCTGCTGAATCTCGGGCCACTCCAGGTCGAAAGGCAAACCCATCCATTGGCTCATTTTCTTGAGCTCTGCATTGCAAAGCTTGATCGATTTGCGGGACGCCTCAAAGCTCTCAATCTCCTCGGTAAAAAGCTCCTCGCGCGGGTTGACCGCCAGATCGGCCTCAAGCAGCACCAGCTGGTCGTGGGCCACGCTGCGCTCGCGCCTGACCGAGTCGGCCGAACGTTGGCTCGGGGCGGGTGCCGCAGGTGCTTGCTGCACCGCTATGCGAGAGACCAGATCGCGAAAGCCCTGCTGCGTAAAAAAGTACAGCAAGACAATCAAGACCAGCAGCAAGGTCAGCAAAAGAATGACAACAGTCAGTGCGGTGTCCATGGCATACCCCGTCGATGGGCGTCAGTCTTGGCAAACAGAGCTGCAATGGTAGAGCGTTTTGACCGCCCCCCGGTCAGGGCGGCCGTTTTTTTTGCAGCTTGGGCGCCGGTCGGCCGGGCAGCGCAGTTGCGCCGGTCCGCCCAAGGCCCTGACAATCGCAGCGGCCCTGCGCTTTTCAAGTCCATCGCTCAAAGTCCCACAACTTGAAGCCCTCATCTCGAGCCCTTATGAACCCGACCCGACCCCGCCTGTACCGCGCCACTGTCTCAAGCGCCCTGCTGCTTGCCCTGAGTCTGGGCTGCGCCCGGGCGACGCAGCCCCCGCCCTTCGTCAATTGCACCGCGGCCCAGGTCGAGCAGGAGCCGACCGATTTGCGCATCGCGGCTGTGGGCGACATGGTGTTTACCGAAAACTCGCAGATCAACCGCCGCGCCTTCAACGACTTTGCGCCCCAGCTGTCCAGCGCCGATCTGGTGCTGGGCAATCTCGAAGGCGCCATCACCACCCACGACAAGCCACGCAAGGCCTATGTGCCGGGCCGCTCCTATGCCTTTCGGTTTCCGGTGGACACGGCCGAGGTGCTCAAGCGGGCGAACTTTCATGTTCTGTCGATTGCCAACAACCATGCAAACGACTACGGACCGATCGGCTTTGCCGACACCTTGCAGCACCTCAAGGCTGCCGGTCTTGAAGCCACCGGGCTCAAGGGCAGCTATGTGATCCGCAGCGTCAAAGGCCTCAAGGTGGGGGTGATCGCGCTGGCGCACTACCCGGTCTACAACAATGTGCTCGAAATCGAAGCGACGGCCCGACTGGTGGCCCAGGTGCGCAGCCAGAGCGACGTGGTGGTGCTGTTCTACCAACTCGGCGGCGAGGGCGACGCGCATGCCATGCTCAGCGACGATGACGTGGTGTTTCTGGGCGAGCAGCGCGGCAACGCGCGCAAGTCTGCAGCGGCCATGGTCAAGGCCGGCGCGGGCGCGCTGATCGGTCACGGGCCCCACCTGGTGCGCGCGGCCGAATGCATGCAGGGCGTTCCGGTCCTGCATTCGATTGGTAACTTTGTCAGCTCCGGCGGCCTGAGCGTGCGCAGCCTGGCCAATGTCACCGTGCTGGCCGAACTGCTCGTCGATGCGCAAGGGCGCGTCAAAGGTGTGCGGGCCACCCCCGCAACCTTCGACAAGGACCGCCTGCCGATGATCGATGCCAGTGGGCGGGCGCTGCATCTGATCAACTGGTTCAACCGCCAGGCCAGCCGGACGCTGCCGGGCTTTGAGGCGCTGGACTTCCCGGCCCAGGCCGAGCAGCAAGAGGGCTTTCGCAAATGGCTGCGCGCCACGCCGTTTGGCGCGCAGCTGCCCGCCCAGGACTGAAGGACTCAGCGGGGCACCAGAGCCCCAGCAGCCGCTTAAGGCCGTGGCCAGCCCCGCCTTCAGGGGCAACCTATGGAAATCCCGGTTGTCACAAAAAAGACTTTATTTTGTAATCTTCGCTTCAAGCCTTCGTCCTAAGATGGGCGCTTACCTTCATCGAGGAGTTTTTATGTCCAACCGTTTTCGTCGACTCGCAGGTCTGATCGCGCTAAGCGCAAGCCTGGCCACACCGGCCATGGCCCAGACTGAAATTCAATGGTGGCATTCCATGGGCGGCGCCCTGGGCGAATGGATCAACGATCTGGCCAACGACTTCAACAAAAGCCAGACCGAGTACAAGATCGTGGCCACCTTCAAGGGCAGCTACGACGAATCCATGACGGCCGCCATCGCCGCCTTCCGTGCGGGCAATGCGCCGCATATCCTGCAAGTGTTCGAGGTGGGCACGGCCACCATGATGGCCAGCAAAGGGGCGATCGTGCCGGTGGGCGAGCTCATGAAAAAGGCGGGCGTGACCTTCGATCCCAATGCCTACGTGCCTGCTGTGGCCGGTTACTACACCGCGCCCAACGGGCAGATGCTGAGCTTTCCCTTCAACAGCTCGACCACAGTCTTTCATTACAACAAGGACGCCTTCAAGGCCGCGGGGATTGATCCGAACTCGCCGCCCAGAACATGGCCCGAAGTCGCGCTGGCAGCAGCCAAGCTCAAGGCCTCTGGCCACAAGTGCCCGTTTACCACCAGCTGGGTGAGCTGGACGCAGCTCGAGAGCTTTGCCGCCTGGCACAACACCGAATTTGCCAGCAAAGGCAATGGCATGCGCGGCATCGATGCGCGCCTGAATTTCAATGGGCCGCTGCATGTCAGGCACATTGAGAACTTGGGCAATATGGCCCGGCAAGGCCTGTTTGTCTACAAGGGTCGCGGCAACGCAGCCGATGCCACGTTTGTGTCGGGCGAGTGCGCCATGACCACCGGCTCCTCGGCGCTGTACGGCAACATCTCGCGCAACGCCAAATTCGCCTCGGGTATCGCTCCCCTGCCCTACTATCCCGACGTCACCGGCGCGCCGCAGAACACCGTGATCGGTGGCGCCAGCCTGTGGGTCATGTCGGGCAAGAAGGATGCCGAATACAAGGGCGTGGCGCGTTTCTTTGCTCACCTGTCCAAGCCGGAAGAGGCCGCCAAGAGCCACCAGCGCACCGGCTATCTGCCGCTGACCAAGGCCTCCTACGAGCTGACCGAAAAGTCGGGCTTTTACAAGAAATTCCCCGGCACCGACGTGTCGGTCGAGCAGATGATTCGCAAGACCACCGACAAGTCGCGCGGCATCCGTTTGGGCAATTTCGTGCAGATCCGCACCATCAACGACGAAGAGCTCGAGCAGGTCTGGGCCGGCAAGAAGAGCGCCAAAGAAGCGCTCGATGCGGCCGTCAAACGCGGCAACGAGCAGCTCGAGCGCTTCCAGAAAGCCAACCAGGGCCGCAGCTAAGCGGCCAACCCGGCGCGCCCCCAGGGGCGCGCCTTCTCGACCCTGGGCCAACACGCCGCAGGGTCGAATTGTTTTGATGCAGGCATGGAAAAACGCGTACGCTTTCGATCGAGCTGGCTGCCCTGGGCCCTGGTGGCACCGCAGTTGGCCATCGTGCTCGTGTTTTTCTTCTGGCCGGCAGGGCAGGCGCTCTACCAGAGCGTGCTGCAGCAAGACGCCTTCGGTCTGTCGACCGAGTTTATTGGCCTAGAGAACTTCGAGCGCCTGTTTGCCGACGACACCTATCTCGAGTCCTTCCAGACCACGGCCGTTTTTTCGCTGCTGGTGGCCGTTTGCGGCCTGAGCGTGGCCTTGCTGCTGGCAGTGATGGCCAATCGCGTGCTGCGCGGCGCGGGCCTGTACAAGACCCTGCTGATCTGGCCTTATGCGGTGGCACCGGCGGTGGCCGGAGTGCTGTGGCTATTCATGTTTGCCTCGCCCATGGGCGTCATCAGCCACCTCTTGCAGAGCCTGGGCCTCGATTGGAACCACATGCTCGACAGCCGCCATGCCATGGCCCTGATTGTCATGGCTGCGGTCTGGAAGCAGATCTCCTACAACTTCCTGTTTTTTCTGGCCGGCCTGCAGTCCATCCCCAAGTCGCTGATCGAGGCGGCCGCCATTGACGGGGCTTCGCCCTGGCACCGCTTTTGGACCATCGTCTTTCCGCTGCTCTCGCCGACCACGTTCTTTCTGCTGGTCATCAACGTGGTCTACGCGTTTTTTGATACCTTTGCGATCATCGACGCGGCCACCCAGGGTGGGCCGGGCAAGGCCACTTCGATTTTGGTCTACAAGGTCTACTACGATGGATTCAAGGCGCTCGACATGGGCGGCTCGGCGGCGCAGTCGGTCATTCTGATGGCCATCGTGATCGGCCTGACTCTGGTGCAATTTCGCTACATCGAGCGCAAGGTGCAATACTGACCGGCCATGATTGAACGGCGCCCCCTCCTCGATCTCCTGGCCCACGCCATCTTGATTTTGGGCGTGGCGGTGGTGGCCTTCCCGGTCTACCTCACCTTGGTGGCCTCGACCCAGTCGGCCCAGGAGATCGCCGGCAGCCGGCCGCTGTCGCTTTGGCCCGGCAGCCATGGGCTGCAAACCTACCGCCTCGCCCTTTTTGGCGGAGAAACCTCGGCTGGAAGCAAACTGGCGGCCGGCGCGCCGATGATGGCCGTCAGCCTGATCAGCGCGCTGATCATCGCCATCGGCAAAATCACCATTTCGCTGCTGTCGGCCTTTGCCATCGTCTACTTCCGCTTCCCGCTGCGCAAGCTGGTGTTTTGGATGATCTTCGTGACCCTGATGCTGCCGGTGGAGGTGCGCATCAGCCCCACTTACGAGGTCGTCTCCGATCTGGGCATGCTCAACAGCTACGCCGGCCTGACGGTGCCCCTGCTTGCATCGGCCACCGCCACCTTTTTGTTTCGCCAATTCTTCCTGACCGTGCCCGATGAACTGGTAGAGGCAGCGCGGGTCGATGGGGCCGGACCGATGCGCTTTTTTATCGATGTGCTGCTGCCGATGTCGGTCACCTCGATTGCCGCCTTGTTCGTGATCCAGTTCATCTACGGCTGGAACCAGTACCTGTGGCCGCTGCTGGTGACCACCGACGAGTCCATGTACCCGGTGGTGCTGGGCATCAAGCGGCTGATTGCCGGCGAGGCCTACACCGAGTGGAATGTGGTCATGGCCACCGCGATGCTGGCCATGCTGCCACCGGCGCTGGTGGTCATCGGCATGCAGAAGTGGTTCGTCAAGGGCCTCGTGGACAGCGAAAAGTAGACCGGGAACAACAAGCACAACATGGGCGCCATCCGCATCCACAACGTCGTCAAG
>CANHBU010000118.1 GCA_947458345.1 Comamonadaceae bacterium | reverse complement strand
CGGCCGTGGGCGAGATTTCCCGGGGCTTGAAGATGCTGGCCAAGGAGCTGCAGTGCCCGGTGATTGCCTTGTCTCAGCTCTCGCGTGGAGTCGAGGCGCGCACCGACAAGCGGCCGATGATGAGCGATCTGCGTGAGTCCGGCGCCATTGAGCAAGATGCCGACGTGATCATGTTCATCTACCGCGATGAGTACTACACCAAGGAAGCCTGCAAGGAGCCGGGCGTGGCGGAGGTGATCATCAGCAAGCAGCGCAATGGTCCGACCGGCACCACCAAACTTGCCTTTGTGGCCAAGCACACCAAGTTCGAGAACCTGGCCTCCGGCGACTACTGAGGCCAGCGCTTGGGCTCGCTTGGGCTCGCTTGTGGCCCTGCGACATTCTTGTGGCCCTGCGATATGCTTGTGGCCATGAAGCTCTACAACTACTTTCGCTCCTCGGCGTCTTACCGCGTGCGCATCGCCTTGGCGCTCAAGCAGCTGCCCTATGCCTATATGCCGGTGCATCTGCTCAAGGGCGAGCACAAGAGGGCGGAGTTTGGCGCCTTGTCGGCCGATGGCTTTGTGCCTTTGCTCGAACACGATGGCGCGCATTTGTCGCAGTCGATGGCCATCATCGAGTACCTCGATGAGCTCTATCCCACGCCGCCCTTGCTGCCCGCCGATGCGCTCGGTCGGGCCAGGGTCAGGGCCCTGGCCCAGACCGTGGCCTGCGACACCCATCCGCTGAACAATTTGCGTGTGCTCAAGTACCTGGTGCGTGAGCTCAAGACCAGCGAGGAGGCCAAGAACACCTGGTATCGCCATTGGTGCAGTGAAGGATTGCAGGCGCTCGAGCGCCAGTTGCAGGGCAGCGGCCCGTTTTGCTATGGTGCAAGCCCGACGCTGGCCGACTGCTGCTTGGTGCCTCAGGTGTCCAATGCCCAGCGCTTTGAGGTCAGCCTAGAGGCGATGCCGAGGGTGCGGGCGATCTACGAGACCTGCATGGCGCATCCGGCCTTCCAAGCCGCTGACCCCGCCCGCTGCCCGGACGCCGAGTAGGCTGGCGCGCATGCACCCCCAGTGGCTCAGGCCCGATTGGCCCGCACCGAGCTGGGTGCAGGCCGTCTGCACCACCCGCCCAGGCGGGGTGTCGCAGGGGCCGTTCGCCAGCATGAACCTGGGCGATCACGTCGGCGATGAGCCCGTGCATGTTCAGGCCAATCGCGCTGGGCTAGAACAAGCCCTGTCGGCCCGGCCAGTTTTTATGCAGCAGGTTCACGGCGTCGAGGTCATGCATATCTCGGGTGACAGCCCGGATGGGCTTTGCGCCGATGCTGCCGTGAGCCAGACCCCTGGCCTGGTCTGCACCGTGATGGTGGCCGACTGCCTGCCCATCTTGCTGGCCCATGACCGCTTGCCGCTGGTGGCAGCCCTGCACGCGGGCTGGCGCGGTCTGGCCGGTCAGACCGCCGGCGCCCTTGCTCCGACCGGCGTCATTGAGTCGACCGTGGCCGCTTTGGCGCGAGCCGCTGGCTGCTCTGTGACTGAGCTGTCGCCGCGGCTGATGGCCTGGTTGGGCCCTTGCATCGGAGCGGCTGCGTTTGAAGTGGGTGCCGAGGTCAGGGCGGCGCTGAGTGCCGGCCGGCCCGAGGCGCTCGCGCATTTTTCGCCAGCGCCGCAGGGCAAGTATTGGGCTGATTTGCCGGCTTTGGCGCGTCAGCGCCTGGCCGTCCTGGGCGTGCGGCGCTGCTTCGGCAACGATGGCAGCCCGGCCTGGTGCACTGTGGCCGATTCAGTGTTTTTCTCGCATCGGCGCAGCTGGAGTGTGGGCGGCGTCTCGGGCGGGCGCATGGCCGCTTGCATCGGGCTGCTCTGAGGACTCGGCGGGCAAGGCCTCGGCCGCCGCTTGCGCTGCCGCCCGCGCGCGCCGGCGCGCCCCGGTTCCCATGATGTAAATGACGATGCTCAGTGGCAAGATGCCGTAGAGCAAAAAAGTGCTGATGGCGCCGAGCACGGTGCCCTGCGGGCTGGCCGCTTCGACCACGCTCATCATGAGCACCACATAGAGCCAGGCGATAACAGTCAGGTACATGGCAGAGGCGAGCCCTGGGGTGATTTAGAGGCGAATGCCCAATTTCAGTCAGGGTCGAGCAACCTGCCTGACCGACAATCATCCCAGTTTTTTTGGTGATTGAGCCGCAGCCGCTCCAATAGCCACACTCAGAATCGATTCCCAGGAGACGCCCTTGACGACTGCCAGCAATGGCTGGGCCGATGCCGCCCAGCAATTTCAAAAGACGCTACAGGACAATTTCCAGCAGGCGCTGTCGGCCCTGCTGCCCGGCCATGCGCCAGCCGCGCCGAGTCTGCTGACCCAGGCCTGGCCCTCCAGCGAGGGCTTGGCGGGCGTGCACATCGACCCGGCACGCCTGCTCGAGATCCAGCAGGACTACATGCGTGAGGCCACGGCGCTGTGGAACGCCAGCCTGACCCCGGGCGGCAAGGTGCCTGCCGTGTCCGATCGGCGCTTTGCCTCCCAAGCCTGGAACAGCAATCCGCTGTCGCACTTTGCCGCAGCCACCTATTTGCTCAACGCCAAGGCCTTGTCGGCCATGGCGCACGCGGTCGAGGGCGATGCCAAGACCCGCGCCCGGGTGGTCTTTGCCATCGAGCAGTGGCTCGCTGCTGCCGCGCCCAGCAACTTTCTCGCGCTCAACGCCGATGCGCAGAAAAAGGCACTTGAGACCCAGGGCCAGAGCCTGGCCTCGGGGCTGCAGAACCTGATGCACGACATCGGCCAGGGTCATCTGTCGATGACCGACGAGAGCGTGTTCGAGGTCGGCCGCAATGTGGCCACGACCGAAGGCGCGGTCGTCTTTGAAAATGAGTTCTTTCAGCTGCTCGAGTACAAACCGCTGACGGCCAAGGTGCACGAGCGGCCCTTTTTGTTCGTGCCGCCTTGCATCAACAAATACTACATCTTGGACCTGCAGCCCGAGAACTCTCTGATTCGCTATGTCGTCGAGCAGGGGCACCGCACCTTTGTGGTCAGCTGGCGCAACCCCGACGAGTCGATGCAGGACAAAACCTGGGACGACTACATCGAGCACGCGGCGATCAAGGCCATCGAGGTCGTGCGCGAGATCTCGGGCGCGCCAACCATCAACGCCCTGGGCTTTTGCGTGGGCGGCACCATCTTGGGAACGGCGCTGGCTGTACTGGCCGCCCGCGGCCAAAAGCCGGTCCACAGCGCCACCTTCCTGACTGCCTTGCTCGATTTCCGCGAAACTGGCGTGCTCGACGTCTTTATTGACGAACACGCAGTGCGCCTGCGCGAGGTGCAGATGGGCGGCCAGGGCCTGCTGCGCGGCCAGGATTTGGCCTCGACCTTCAGTTTTCTGCGCCCCAACGACCTGGTCTGGAACTACGTCGTCGACAACTACCTCAAAGGCCAGAAGCCGCCGGCCTTCGACCTGCTCTACTGGAACAGCGACTCGACCAATCTGCCCGGCCCCTTTTACGCCTGGTACCTGCGCAACACCTATCACGAAAACAATCTGGCCCAGCCGGGCAAGGCCGTGGTCTGCGGCCAGAAGATCGACCTGCGCAAAATCGATATGCCGGTTTATATCTACGGCTCGCGTGAAGACCATATCGTGCCGGTCGCAGGGGCCTACGCCACCACGCAGTTGCTGCCTGGCAAGAAGCGCTTCGTGATGGGCGCCTCAGGCCACATTGCCGGTGTGATCAATCCGCCGGCCAAGAAGAAACGCTCCTACTGGACGTGCGACAAGCTCCCGGCCAGCCATGAGCAGTGGCTCAAGGGCGCGCAGGAGCATGCTGGCTCCTGGTGGCCGGACTGGAGCGACTGGCTCAAGGCGCAGGCAGGCAAACAACTCGCCGCGCCCAAAGCCTACGGCAATCGAAAATACAAGGCCATTGAGCCGGCGCCGGGGCGCTACGTCAAGGTCAAGGCCTGACCCCCGTCTTTTTTACCCTTCGAGGAAGACCATGCAAGACATCGTGATTGTTTCTGCGGCGCGTACCGCGGTCGGACGTTTCGGCGGTACCTTGGCCAAGACACCGGCCACCGAGCTCGGCGCAGCTGTGATTTCGGCCGTGCTGGCCCGTGCGGGCCTATCGCCCGAGCAGGTGGGCGAGGTCATCATGGGTCAGGTACTGGCTGCCGGCAGCGGCCAAAACCCGGCCCGGCAAGCCTTGATGAAGGCCGGCCTGCCTAAGGAAGTGCCCGGCCTGACCATCAATGCTGTTTGTGGCTCGGGTCTCAAGGCTGTGATGCTGGCGGCTCAGGCGGTGGCTTGGGGCGACAGCGAGGTCGTGATTGCCGGTGGCCAGGAAAACATGAGCGCTTCGCCCCATGTGCTGCCGGCCTCGCGCGATGGCCAGCGCATGGGCGACTGGAAGATGGTCGACACCATGATCGTCGACGGCCTTTGGGACGTCTACAACCAATACCACATGGGCATCACGGCGGAAAATGTGGCCAAGGCCCATGGCATCACTCGCGAAATGCAAGATGCCCTGGCTCTGGCCAGCCAGCAAAAGGCCGCAGCAGCCCAGGAGGCAGGCCGATTCAAGGACGAGATCGTGCCTTTTTCGATCGCTCAGAAAAAGGGCGATCCGATCGTCTTTGCTGACGATGAATACATCAACAAAAAGACCAGTGCCGAGGCCCTGGCCGGGCTGCGTCCGGCTTTTGACAAGGCCGGCAGCGTGACGGCGGGCAATGCCTCGGGCATCAACGACGGTGCGGCCGCAGTGATGGTCATGAGCGCCAAGAAGGCGGCCAGCCTGGGGCTCAAGCCCTTGGCCCGCATCGCCTCTTTTGGCACCTCCGGGCTTGATCCGGCCACCATGGGCATGGGTCCGGTGCCGGCCTCGCAAAAGGCTCTGGCCCGGGCGGGCTGGAAGGCTGCCGATGTTGATCTGTTTGAGCTCAACGAAGCCTTTGCCGCTCAGGCGTGCGCGGTCAACCAGGCGCTGGATATCGATCCGGCCCGGGTCAATGTCAATGGCGGCGCCATTGCCATTGGCCATCCGATTGGCGCCTCGGGCTGCCGTGTGCTGGTGACCTTGCTGCATGAAATGCAGCGTCGCGATGCCCGCAAAGGCTTGGCCGCGTTGTGCATCGGCGGCGGGATGGGCGTGGCCCTGACGCTCGAGCGCTAAACCTTTTTTGACTAGAACCAGACGGTTGCGCCATCGGCGCCGTCTGGCATCCGATTTTTTTCATACCAAGGAGCAAACATGACGCAGAAAGTAGCTTACGTGACCGGGGGCATGGGTGGCATCGGTACCGCCATCTGCCAGAGGCTGGCCAAAGATGGTTTCAAGGTCATCGCCGGCTGCGGCCCGACACGCGACTTTGTTAAGTGGCTCGATGAGCAAAAGGCCCTGGGCTTTAGCTTTTACGCGTCGGTGGGCAATGTGGCCGACTGGCAGTCGACGGTCGATGCCTTTAGCAAGTCCAAGGCCGAGCACGGTCCGATCGATGTGCTGGTCAACAACGCCGGCATCACCCGTGACCGTATGTTCGTCAAGATGACGCGCGAGGACTGGGACGCGGTGATCGACACCAACCTCAATTCCATGTTCAACGTGACCAAGCAGGTCGTGCCCGACATGGTCGAGCGCGGCTGGGGCCGCATCATCCAGATCTCGTCGGTCAACGGTGAAAAAGGACAGGCCGGTCAGACCAATTTCTCGGCGGCCAAGGCCGGCATGCACGGTTTCTCGATGGCCTTGGCGCAGGAAATGGCCACCAAGGGCGTGACGGTCAATACCGTGAGCCCGGGCTATATCGGCACCGACATGGTCAGGTCCATTCGGCCCGATGTGCTCGAGAAGATCGTCGCCACCGTGCCGGTCAAACGCCTGGGCGAGCCCAGCGAAATCGCCTCCATCGTGGCCTGGCTGGCCAGCGAGGAGGGCGGCTACGCCACCGGCGCCGACTTCTCGGTCAATGGCGGCCTGCACATGGGCTGATGCCTTTGGTTGCTCAAAAAAAACCGCCTTAGGGCGGTTTTTTTTGGCTTGGGTCTGGAGCCGGGCTGTCGTTTCAGGCCAAGCGCTTGATCAGTGGCGCAAGCCTGTCGCGCTGCGATGGGCTCATCGCAGCGATCGGGGTGATGAGGGCGCTGCTCAGGGCCTCGTGGGCGGCACTGGCCGGTTGGCTCAGATGTAATTGTTCGACCACGGCGCCCACTAGAGCCTGTGCATTGACGGCGTTTTCCATCAGACGCGCCATCGCCATAT
>CANHBU010000117.1 GCA_947458345.1 Comamonadaceae bacterium | reverse complement strand
CGCGCGGCTGGATAACGGCCGGCAAGACCCCGGTGAAGAACGTGGATTTGTGGCAGCGGCTCGACGCCCTGGTCAGCGGCGCGGGTCACCAAATCGACTGGCGCTGGGTGCGCGGCCACGCCGGTAATGTCGGCAATGAAAAAGCCGATGCGCTGGCCAACCAGGGGGTGGCGCTGGCGCTTGAGTCGGCCCGATCGGTCGGCCAAGCTTAGCGGCTGCCGCCTCGCATGCGTCACCTGGGCATGCGCCGGCGCCGGCGCCACGATGCCCTGGCTCACCAGGTCGTCGACGAGCAGGAAGCTCGCCGACTCGATGGCCTGGATCGGGTCGAGGTGCTTTTAGGGGGGTGTGGGACCAACGGGGCGCCGCAGACGGCCCTTACACTCGCTGCCCATGGTTGTCCTGGGAATCGAGTCGAGCTGTGATGAAACCGGAGTCGCTGTGGTCGATGCCGGTGGCGCTGGGCTTCCCGTGCTCAAGGCGCAGGCCCTGCACAGCCAAATCGATTTGCATCAGGCCTATGGCGGTGTCGTGCCGGAGTTGGCCAGTCGTGACCATATTCGCCGGGCCTTGCCGCTGATTGAGCAGGTGCTCGAGCAATCGGCGCTCAAGTTGGGCCAGATCGACTGGGTGGCCTACACCCGGGGGCCGGGCCTGGCCGGTGCCTTGCTGGTCGGGGCGGGCCTGGCCTGCGCGCTGGCGGCCGGTTTGGGCAAGCCTGCTCTGGGCGTGCACCACTTGGAGGGGCACCTGCTGTCCCCCTTTCTCAGCGACGATCCGCCCGAGTTTCCTTTCGTTGCCTTGCTGGTCTCTGGCGGCCACACCCAGCTCATGCGGGTTGACGGGGTGGGGCGCTACGCCTTGCTCGGCGAGACCTTGGACGATGCGGCAGGCGAAGCTTTTGACAAATCGGCCAAGCTGCTGGGATTGCCCTATCCGGGCGGTCCGCACCTGTCGCGGCTGGCGCAGGCGGGCGATGCGCAGGCCTTCAAGCTGCCGCGCCCCTTGCTGCACAGCGGCGATCTCGATTTTTCCTTCGCGGGCCTGAAGACGGCGGTGCTGACCCAAGTGCAGCGCCTGGGCGATGGCCTGGGGCCGCGGCGCGCCGATCTGGCTGCGGCCACGCAAGCGGCCATCGTGGACGTCTTGCACGCCAAATGCATGGCTGCTTTACAAGCCACGGGCCTGCGGCGCTTGGTGGTCGCCGGCGGGGTCGGTGCGAACCTGGCCCTGCGGCAGCGGCTGGGGGCCGCTTGCCAGCGGCAAGGGGTGCGGGTGCATTACCCTGAGTTGCATCTGTGCACAGACAACGGGGCCATGATTGCCATGGCCGCTGCCATGCGTCTGCGGGCCGATCTGGTGCCTGAGCAGTCCGCTTACGCCTTTGACGTCAAGCCGCGCTGGCCTTTACAGGAGGTGTGCGCATGAATCGGTGGTCGCAGCTGGCCCCTTGGTGTCGGGGTCTGTGCTGGAGTTCAGACGGTGCTCTTCTCTTTTGTTTGGGAGCGGCGAAAGCGGCCGCTCAAACGCCGGTGCGCATTGCCCTGATCGAAACCTTGTCGGGGCCGCTGGCCAATGGCGGGGAGGCGGCCTTTCGCAACCTGGTGTGGGCCACCGAGCGCGTCAATGCTCGCGCAGGGCTGGCCTTGCCCGGCGGTCCCCGGCCTTTGCAGATGGTGCGTTACGACAGCAAGGGTCAGAGCGAGGAGGCGCTGGCGGCCCTGCGTTCGGCCATCGATGACGGCATCCGCATCGTCATGCAAGGCAATTCCTCGGCCGTAGCGGCGGCCCTGATCGATGCCATCGGCAAGCACAATGAGCGCGAGCCGGACAAGCGGGTCGTTTTTCTCAATTACGCTGCAGTCGATCCGGTCCTCACCAACGAGCGCTGCAGCTATTGGCACTTTCGCTTTGATGCCCATGCCGATATGCGTATGGCCGCCTTGATGCAGGTTTTGCGCGAGGACCGATCGGTGCAGCGCATTTACCTGATCGGGCAGGACTACAGCTTCGGTCAGGCGGTGCTGCGCGAGGGCCGGCGTCAACTGGGGCTGCTGCGCCCGGATGTGCAGATCGTCGGTGACGAGTTGCATCCGCTGGGCCGGGTCAAAGACTTCATTCCTTATGCGACCAAAATCAAGGCCAGTGGCGCGCAGGCCGTGCTCACCGGCAACTTTGGCAACGACTTGACGCTGCTGGTCAAGGCCGCGCGAGACATTGGTTTCGAAGGCAAGTTCTACACCTTCTATGGCAATGCCCTGGGCGTTCCTGGCGTGCTCGGTGAGGCCGGCGTGGGCAAGGTGGTGGCGGTGGCCGAATGGTTTGCCAACGTGCCGGGCGAGTCGGCGCAGGCTTTTTACCGCAGCTTTCGCCAACGTTTTCCTCGGCCACAAGATGACTATGTGCACATGCGCATGCAGTTGATGATGGAGGCGCTGGCGCAGTCGATCGAAAAAGCCGGCTCCTTGCAGGCTGATGCGGTGGCCCACCAGCTCGCACGCGCTCAGGTCGCCCTGGGCGGACATGCGGGCAGCATGCGGCTGGCCGATCACCAGTTTCAGCAGCCCTTGCGGGTGGTTCTGATGGACCGGCAGGGCACGCCAGGCGTGGCCTTTGATGCCGAAGGCTCGGGCTATGGGTTTCGGGTGATCAAGACGCTGTCAGCCGAGCAGGCCGAGCAGCCGCACAGCTGCAAAATGCAGCGTCCTCAGAGGTGATGGCATGAGACAGGTGATCGAGCAGCTCGAGGAGTCCCTGATCCGCGTGGTGGCCAATGCGGCGCTCGACCGCAGCGACGTGCTCAAGTTTTGGTTCGGCGAGAGCGATGCGGCCACGCCTGGCCCGATCGTACAGGCCGCCAGCGCCTCGCTCGCGGCCGGCGAGACCTTTTACTCGCACAATTTGGGGCTGCCGGCCTTGCGCGAGGCGCTGGCGGCCTACAGCAGTTCCCTGCGCAGCGCCGGCGCGCAGCCGATTTCGGCCGAACGCATCGCCGTGACGGCCGGTGGCGTCAATGGTTTGATGCTCAGTGCGCAGTCTTTGATCAATGCGGGCGATCAGGTGGTGGTGGTCACCCCGGTATGGCCCAATTTGGTGGCCCAGCCCCGGGTCATGGGCGCGCGGGTGCAAACCGTCAGTCTGCAACCTAGGCAAGGGGCTTGGTTACTCGATATGGACCGCTTGCTCGATGCTCTGGGCGACGAGGTCCGGGTGCTGGTGCTCAACTCGCCCAACAACCCCACCGGCTGGACTTTGAGCCGTCAGGAGCAGCAGGTGATCCTGGACCACTGCCGCCGGCGTGGCATCTGGATCGTCGCCGACGAGGTTTACGAGCGCCTTTATTTTCGCGATGCGGCCTGTGCGCCAAGTTTCCTCGATCTGGCCACCGATGGCGATCGGCTGCTGGTGGTCAACAGCTTTTCCAAGAGTTTTCTCATGACCGGCTGGCGTCTGGGTTGGCTGACCTCGCCCAGTGCCATGGCCCCCGCGCTGGGCAAGCTGCTCGAGTTCAACACCTCCTGCTCGCCCGTTTTTGTGCAGCGTGCCGGCCTTGCGGCCCTGGCCCACCAGCAGGAGATCACGCCGGCGGTGGTGGCCCATCTCAGGCGTTGCCGAGACACCCTGGTGCCCCTGCTGCAGGCGCTCCCGGGGGTGCAGGTGAAGGCGGCAGACGGAGCCATGTACGCTTTTTTCCGGCTCGACGGCCACGATGACAGCTTGGCGCTGGCCCAGCGCTTGGTGCAGGAAGCGGGGCTGGGTTTGGCTCCCGGACAAGCCTTTCATGACAGCCGCGATCCGTCCATGCAGGGTTGGCTGCGCTGGTGCTTTGCCAGCGCCGACTTGCAGCGGCTAGGCCAGGGGGTTGACCGGTTGGCCCGCTGGATGGCGCTATAATCATCGGTTCGCCGAGGAATGGGTCTTCGGCGTAGGCCATACAGGCCAGCACGGCGCGAGCGGTTTTCATTTGGAGACTGCAGCGTTCGCAAGTTCAGGACACACCATGATTGCCAAATCCATCAAGGCCGAGATCGTCTCGGCCAACGCGCGCTCTGCCAACGACACCGGCAGCCCCGAAGTGCAGGTCGCCCTGCTCACCGGTCGCATCAACGAGTTGACGCCCCATTTCAAGGACCACGCCAAAGACCACCACGGTCGCCGTGGCCTGTTGCGCATGGTCAGCCGTCGTCGCAAGCTGCTCGACTACCTCAAGGCCAAAGACGCCGACCGCTATACGGCGCTGATCAGCAAGCTCGGCCTGCGCAAGTAAGCCGCATGAGCAACAAGAGCGCCTGAGTTGGTTCGCTGGCTCAGGCGTTTTTTACTTCGGAGCAAGGCAGCAGGAACACGCGCTGTGTCATTCCACGAGCAACCCCTCGGTTCCTTCTGGAATGGCATCGTGTTCGGTGATGTCCCTCCGGGCCCTCGGGGCAGCCATAGGCCCTGTTTTTGTGATTTCGGAGACTGAGCATGAGTATTTTCAATAAAGTCAGCAAGACCTTTCAGTGGGGTCAGCACAAGGTCACCCTCGAGACCGGCGAGATCGCCCGCCAATCGACCGGCGCGGTGCTGCTCGACATGGACGGCACCGTGGTGCTGGCCACGGTTGTGGCCAAAAGCGACGCCAAACCGGGACAGGACTTTTTCCCGCTGACGGTCGACTACCTCGAGAAAACCTATGCGGCCGGCAAGATCCCCGGCAGCTTTTTCAAGCGTGAGGGCCGGCCCAGCGAGTTCGAGACCCTTACCTCCCGCCTGATTGATCGTCCGATCCGCCCCCTGTTTCCTGACGGTTTCTTCAACGAAGTGCAGGTGGTGGTCCATGTGCTTTCGCTGAACCCGCAGGTGGAAGGCGATATCCCGGCCATGATCGCCTCCAGCGCCGCGCTGGCGATCTCGGGCATCCCCTTCAATGGTCCGATCGGTGCAGCCCGCGTGGCTTATGTGGACGGGCAGTATGTGCTCAACCCGAGCAAGGACCAGCTGGCTCAGTCGCAGATGGATCTGGTGGTCGCTGGCACAGAATCGGCCGTGTTGATGGTCGAGTCTGAGGCCCAGCAGTTGTCCGAAGAGATCATGCTCGGCGCGGTCGTGTTTGGTCATGCGCAGGGCAAGCTTGCGATCGATGCCATCCACGAACTGGTGCGCGACGCGGGCAAGCCGGTTTGGAATTGGCAGGCGCCGGCCAAGGATGAGCCGCTGATTGCCAAAATCAATGAGCTGGCACAGGCCAAGCTTCAGGCGGCCTACCAGATTCGCAGCAAGCAGGCCCGCACCCAGGCTTGTCGTGTGGCTTACGCTGAGACCAAGGACGGCTTGGCGGCCGCTGGCGTTGCTTTTGATTCGGTCAAGGTCGATGGCCTGCTGTTTGAAATTGAGGCCAAGATCGTGCGCAGCCAGATTCTGGCCGGCGAGCCGCGTATCGACGGCCGTGACACGCGCACCGTGCGCCCCATCGAAATCCGCAACGGCGTGCTGCCACGCACCCATGGCTCGGCGCTGTTTACGCGCGGCGAGACGCAGGCTCTGGTGGTGGCCACTCTGGGCACCGAGCGCGACGCTCAGCGCATCGATGCGCTGTCGGGCGACTACGAAGACCGCTTCATGCTGCACTACAACATGCCGCCCTTTGCCACCGGTGAGACCGGCCGCGTTGGCAGCCCCAAGCGCCGCGAGATCGGCCACGGCCGCCTGGCCAAGCGTGCCTTGGTGGCGGTCTTGCCGACCAAGGAAGAGTTTCCCTACACCATGCGGGTGGTCTCCGAGATCACCGAGTCCAATGGTTCCTCGTCCATGGCCTCGGTCTGTGGCGGCTGCTTGTCCTTGATGGACGCGGGCGTGCCGATGAAGGCCCATGTGGCAGGTATCGCCATGGGCTTGATCAAAGACGACAACCGCTTTGCGGTGCTCACCGACATCTTGGGCGATGAGGATCACCTGGGCGATATGGATTTCAAGGTTGCCGGCACCACCAATGGCATCACCGCGCTGCAGATGGACATCAAGATCCAGGGCATCACCAAGGAAATCATGCAGGTCGCTCTGGCGCAGGCCAAGGAAGCACGCATGCACATTCTGGGCAAGATGCAAGACGCCATGGGCGAGGCCAAGGCCGAAGTCTCCAGCTTCGCGCCCAAGCTCTACACCATGAAGATCAACCCCGAGAAAATCCGCGACGTGATTGGCAAGGGCGGCGCAGTTATTCGCGCGTTGACCGAAGAAACCGGTTGCCAGATCAACATCGAAGAAGACGGCACCATCACCATTGCTGCTACTGACGGCGCCAAAGCTGACGAAGCCAAACGCCGCATTCAGGAAATCACTGCAGAAGTGGAAATCGGCAAGATTTACGAAGGTCCTATCACCAAGATTTTGGACTTCGG
>CANHBU010000116.1 GCA_947458345.1 Comamonadaceae bacterium | reverse complement strand
GCAGGCACTGTCTTGGCGGCCGGGACCGATCAAAGCGCCCAAACGCGCAAGGCAGCGATCGCCGCCGCGCTGCGCAGCCGCGCTCATCTGTCCCGCCTCCTGCACGGCGCAGCTTCGGGTTACGGCTTGTTACAAAACGGACGAGCCAGCGCGAGCGCTCTTCTTTATGCTGAGTGCAGGAGAGCTTCAACATGACACCCATCCCCACCTCTGCACCACCGACGGCCCGCGCTGGCGAGCTGGCCACCTGGTTGGCGCACGAGCTACGCAACCCGCTGGCGCCGATTGCCGCCGCAGCCGAGTTGCTGGTGCGCCAGCCCCCTGCCGAGCAGGTGCGCCAGCTGGCCATCGTGATCGAGCGAAATGCCGCGCGACTGCGTGCGCGCATTGACGAGCTGGTGCGCGCCAGCCATGACGCCGCCTTGCCGTGGCCCTCGGGCTTTGCCCTCGACGAGGCCGCAGCGCAGCCGCTGGCCGATCCGCAACTGAGCCTTGCGCTCGAAGAGGGGCAGGCCAGTGGAGCCCGTGGTGGGCAGGTGCCGCAGCAGATCCCAGAGACGGCCAGCTTGCGCATCTTGGTGGTCGATGACAACTGCGATGCAGGCCGCCTGCTGGGCCTGTTCGTGCGCAGCCTGGGCCATGAGGTCCTGGTGGCGACCGATCCCCTGGAGGCGATCGAGCGGGCCCGCAGCTTTGAGCCGCAGCTGGCCCTGCTCGATATCGGCCTGCCCGGCATGGACGGCTACGACCTGGCCCGAGCTCTGCGGCACTTGCCCGGTGCCCGTCAGCTGCGCCTGGCTGCCGTGACCGCTTACAACCAAAGCCGCGACCGCCAGGCGGCCGCTCGGGCGGGTTTCGAGAGGTACTTTGTCAAGCCCCTGGATGTGGATGCCCTGCAGACCTGGCTGGCCCTGGTCTGCCTCCAGGGGGATGCCGCCAGGCGCACTGTGCCCGGCATTTAGCTGCAGGCCACGGGTTTGGCGTGCGCCCGCCCATCCGCAGCCGTTGGCGGGCGCCTGCTTGGGCGACGCCTGGGCAGCTCTGTGGGCTTGTCCAGGCGGTGATCGATGCGGCGCAGCTGGTCCTGGGTCACCAGCCGATCGGCCACGCGCTCACGTTCCTCATCGCTCGGTCTTTCGGCGTCCACCAGGCGCTGCAGGCGTGCGATAGCGGTGCGGGTTTTGTTGTCCATGCGATGAGCTTTGCAAAGGCCTAGAGCCCTGCATTTTGTTACATCTGAACCGACTTGGGGTCGGGCGGCCCGATCAGCGGCGATCGCCTGGCTCACGCCGATGCGCTCGCCGCGGCTGTGGCAAACTCAACGGGTTCGTTTAAATAAATTTAACCAAGAGCGGCAAATCTTGAGTCTTCGGGTGTTCATTGTTGACGGCAGTGTTGAGCTGCAGCAGGCGCTGCGCGACAGTCTGGACGATCTGCAATTGGCTTGCTGCGTGGGCAGCGCGACAACGCAGGAGCAGGCGCGGCAATGGTTGCAGGCCAATCCCCAAGGCTGGGATGTCCTCTTGGTCGAGCCAGAACTGAGGCCGGGCAATGGCCTGGCTTTGCTGGCGCTTTGCCGCGATCGAGCGCCCGGCCAGAGCCTGCTCGTCTTGACCCACCATGCCACCGATGCGATGCGGCAGTACTGTCTGTCGCAGGGGGCCGATGCGGTGTTCGACAAAAGCTCGCAACTGGTGGGGCTCTTTAGCCAGCTGGCCCAACTCAAGCAGGCACGGGTCGCCTCTCGGTGAGCGCAGGGCCTGCCCGCGCCGGCCGGTATAGTTGGTGCTGATTGGGCTTTCCGTCCCAAGACCGCATTGAGCATGAACCGAGACCCAATCCAATCGGCTTTGCGCAGCGCCTCGGCTGCCGAGCTGCAGGCCATGGCGCTGCCCGTGGCCCCCCGCCCCGCCACTCAGGGGCCTGAGCGCCACCCCGTGGTGGTGGTGGGCGCGGGGCCGGTGGGTTTGTCGCTGGCCCTTGATTTGGTGCAGCGCGGCCGCCCGGTGCTGGTGCTCGAGGCCGGATGCAGTCTGTCGACCGGCTCGCGCGCCTTGTGTTTTGCCAAGCGCACGCTGGAGATTTGGGACCGCTTGGGGGTGGGCCAGCGCATGGTCGACAAGGGCGTTTCCTGGAATGTGGGGCGGGTGTTCTTGCAGGCCGAGCAGGTCTACGAATTCAACCTGCTGCCCGAGTCCGGCCATGAGCGACCGGCCTTTATTAATTTGCAGCAGTACTACTGCGAGGCCTATTTGCTCGAGCGCTTGTTGCAGTTCGAATCGGCCCAAGTGCGCTGGGGCCATCAGCTGATGGCCATCGACCCGCGCCCTGACGGGGCCACGCTGACGGTGCAGACCGCCGAGGGCGACTACCGCATCGAGGCCGACTGGGTGCTGGCCTGCGACGGTTCGCGCTCGAGCCTGCGCCGCCTGATGGGCCTGGAGACCCAGGGTCGCGTGTTTCAGGACCGCTTTCTGATTGCCGACGTCAAGATGAAGGCTCAGTTTCCGGCCGAGCGCTGGTTCTGGTTCGATCCGCCTTTTCATCCCGGGCAAAGCGTGTTGCTCCATCGCCAGAGCGACGATGTCTGGCGCATCGATTTTCAGCTTGGCTGGGATGCCGATCCGGAGCAGGAAAAGCGGCCCGAACGGATCTTGCCCAGGGTGCGGGCCCTGCTCGGCCAGGACGCCGACTTCAGCCTCGAGTGGGCCAGCGTCTACACCTTTGCCTGCCGCCGCATGGAGCGATTCGTGCACGAGCGGGTGGTGTTTGCCGGCGATGCAGCCCATGGCGTGTCGCCCTTCGGCGCGCGCGGTGCCAACAGCGGCGTGCAAGATGCTGAAAACCTGGCCTGGAAGCTGCACGCGGTGCTCGGCGGTCGTGCCGGTCCTGCGTTGCTGGCCAGTTACGGGCAGGAGCGCGAGTATGCGGCCGATGAGAACATCCTCAATTCCACCCGCTCGACCGACTTCATCACGCCCAAGAGCGCGGCCAGCCGCTTGTTTCGCGATGCGGTGCTGGGGCTCGCACGCGATTACCCCTTCGCCCGGCGCATCGTCAACAGCGGGCGCTTGTCGGTGCCGGCGGTGCTCAGCCATTCGCCCTTGAACACCCCCGATGTCGACCACTTTGACGCCAGCCAGCGCGTGGGTGCGGTGCTCACCGATGCGCCGCTCGGCGCTGCAGACGGCCGGGCGAGCTGGTTGCTGCGCGAGCTCGGCGACGACTTCACCGCGCTGGCGTTTGCGCCGGCGCCGGCCTGGCTGGCTGAGATAGATGGGCTCAAGACCCTGGTTGTGGGCGAGCAATGGACCGATGCGGCCGCTCTGCTGGCTCGGCGGCTCGACGCCAGCGCCGGCAGCGTCTATCTGGTACGCCCCGATCAGCATGTTTGCGCCCGCTGGCGCGCGGCCACGCGCGAGCAACTGGTGGCGGCCATGGCGCGGGCGCAAGGATACTTTGAGCCCGCCTGAGAAAGACGCCCATGCTCAAGACCCAAGCCACCGATCTGCCCTACGACGAGCTCTACGAAGCGCTGATTGCCAGCCATGAAGGCTTGAGCGCCGAGCAGAGCCATCTGCTCAATGCCCGGCTGGTGCTGCTGCTGGCCAACCAGATTGGCGATGCCCAGGTCTTGCACGCCGCGTTTGCGGCAGCCCGTGCTGGCGTCGTGGCCACCGACCCGCGGCCGCAAGCCCCTATCTGACCTCAGGAGCGCGACATGTCACCCATCGAGAAGATTCACCATGTGGCCTACCGCTGCAAGGATGCCAAGCAAACCGTGCTATGGTACGAAAAGCACCTGGGCATGCGTTTTGTGCTGGCCATCTCCGAAAACGAGGTGCCCTCGACCAAGGCGCCCGATCCCTATATGCACGTCTTCTTGGATGCGGGAGCCGGCAATGTGCTGGCGTTTTTCGAGTTGCCCGGTCAAGCCGAAATGGACCGCGATCGCAACACGCCCACCTGGGTGCAGCACCTGGCCTTCAAGGTGGACTCCTACCAGGCCCTGGTCGAGACGCGCGAGCGCTTGCAGGCCGCTGGCATCGAGGTCATCGGCCCGACCGACCACACCTTGTTCAAGAGCATTTATTTTTTCGATCCCAATGGTCACCGGCTGGAGCTGGCCTTCGACTGCGGCACGCCCGAGATGCACCAGCGCCTCGATGCGGTCAAGTGGGAGATGCTCGAGGAGTGGAGCCAGACCCGGCGCGCACCCCAGCATGCCGCCTGGATGCACGATGGCAGCCAGTCGGTGCCCACTTGAGCCTGTAGATTTTTTGCCTTGACGGAGTAACCCATGAGCAGCACCAAAACCTTTGCCTCGGCCGCCGATCTGGAAGAAAAGAAGGTCAGCTTCGAGCGCCTGTCCGAACACGCCTATGCCTACACCGCCGAGGGCGACCCCAACACCGGCATCATCATTGGCGACGATGCGGTCATGGTGCTCGACACCCAGGCCACGCCGGTGATGGCCCAAGATGTGATCCGGCGCATCCGCCAAGTGACCGACAAGCCCATCAAGTATGTGGTGCTCAGCCACTACCATGCGGTGCGCGTGCTCGGTGCGTCGGCTTATATGGCCGAGGGCGGCGAGCAAATCATTGCAAGCCAGGACACCTACGATCTCATCGTCGAGCGCGGCCAGTTTGACAAAGACAGCGAGATCGGCCGCTTCCCCCGCCTGTTTCGCAACGTCCAAAGCGTGCCCGAAGGCCTGACCTGGCCCACCTTGACTTTCACCGGCAAGATGACCGTCTGGCTGGGCACGCTCGAGGTGCAGCTGCTGCAACTGGGCCGCGGCCACACCAAGGGCGACACCGTGGCCTGGCTGCCCAAGGAAAAAGTGCTTTTCAGCGGCGATCTGGTCGAGTTTGACGCCACCCCTTACGCGGGCGACGCTTACTTCAAGGACTGGCCCCAGACGCTCGAGCGCATTGCCGCCTTGCATCCGGAAAAACTGGTCCCCGGTCGCGGCAGCGCGCTGCAAACGCCCGAGCAAGTGCAGGCAGGCTTGCGCGGCACACGCGATTTCGTCAGCGACCTGTACGCGGCCGTGAGCGCCGGTGCGGCGGCAGGACAGCCACTGCGCCAAGTCTATGAGGCCGCCTTTGCCAAGCTGCAGCCCAAGTATGGGCATTGGGTGATCTTCAACCACTGCATGCCCTTCGATGTGACCCGCGCCTACGACGAAGCCACACAGTATCCCGACCCGCGCATCTGGACGGCCGAGCGTGATCGGCAGATGTGGCTCGCACTCGAGGGTTGACCGAGCCCAGCTAGCGCCCCGAGACGGCGGTGCTCTTGCTGCGACCCGCTAGGCGACGGCTGGTTTCGAGCCTCGCCTGAACAGAGGCAAAATGGCTGCGCCCCATCGTCTCTGCCCAACAAGGCCCGTCATGCCCAAATCTGCCACCCCCAAGACCTCCCCTTCAAAGGCCAAAAAAGCTCAGGCTCAAGCCGCAGCATCGCCCGAGCGTGCCGGCCGCGAGCCGGCTGCGCGTCTGCGCAGCCGTCCGGCCGATGCGGTGTATTCAACCCTCAGGCTCGATGTGCAGGGCCGCATTGCCACCCTCACGCTCAACCGGCCTGAGCGCCTGAACGCGATCAACGACGACATGCCCGGCGAGATTCGCCAGGCGGTGGAGGCGGCCAATGCCGATGACCGGGTGCATGTGATCGTGGTGCGCGGTGCGGGCAGCGCCTTTTGTGCGGGCTACGACCTCAAGGAATATGCCGAGGGCGATTCGACCAACCAGATCACCCAGCCCATGCCCTGGGACCCCATGATCGACTACAAGTTCATGAAGAAGAACACCGAAGACTTCATGAGCCTGTGGCGTTCTTACAAACCCACGATCGCCCGCGTCCATGGTTATGCGGCCGCCGGTGGCAGCGACATTGCCACCTGCTGCGATTTCATCGTGATGGAGGACAAGGCGCGGATCGGCTACATGCCCGTGCGCATCTGGGGCTGTCCGAGCCCGGCCATGTGGGTCTACCGGCTCGGTGCGATGCGCGCCAAGCAGCTCATGCTCACTGGCGATCTGATCGACGGCAAGACGGCCCATGCTTGGGGGCTGGCCACCGAGGTGGCGCCGCTGTCGCGCCTCGATGCAGCGGTGCAGCGCCTGGCCGACCGCATGGCCGGCGTGCCTAAAAATCAGCTGATGATGCACAAGCTCGTGATCAACCAGGCCATCGACAGCATGGGGCTGGAGCATTCCCAGATGTTTGCCACCTTGTTCGATGGCATGACGCGTCACTCGCCCGAGGGCCTTTGGTTCAAGCGCTATGCCCAAACCTATGGTTTTGATGCCGCGGTGGAGTGGCGCGACAGCGGCCGGCCTCTGCCCGAGCCTGGCCCTGGCGATTTGGGCGATGCCTTCATGCAGCCACCGGCGGCAGGCGCGCGTTCGCAGTGGTC
>CANHBU010000115.1 GCA_947458345.1 Comamonadaceae bacterium | reverse complement strand
TCGGCGAGCTGCAGGCGCGCTCGGGCGGCTTGACCCCCTCGTTTGCGCTGCGCGATGTGCGCCTGCTCGATGCCCAGGGACAGCCCGCTCTGGAGCTGCCCGAGGTGCTGGTCGCCATCTCCCCGCGCTCGCTGCTCAAACGCGGCCTTGAGCAGCTGGTGATCGATGGGGCGCAGCTGGAGATCAAACGCACCGCCGATGGCCGTTTTTGGGTGGCCGGCATCGACGTCGGCAGCTCGGTGCCCAACGATCCGCAGCCCTTGCTCAACTGGCTGTTTTCCCAGACCGAATGGGCCTTGCTCAATGGCACGGTGCTCTGGCGCGATGAGATGCAGGGGCAAAGCACCGAGCTCAAGCAGGTCAACTGGGTCATGCGCAACAGTGGGCAGCGCCACCACATGCGCCTCGATGCCACGCCCCAGGCGCAGTGGGGCGATCGCATCAGTGTGCGCGGCATGCTGCGTCAGCCCCTGCTGTCGGGCGCAGCGGGCAACTGGCGCCAGTGGAGTGGCGAGCTCTATGCCGAGCTCGGCCGCATCGAGGCCCAGCCGCTACAGGCCTATGCCCGCTTGGCGGGACTGGAGATCGCGCAGGGCCGCGGCGCGCTGCGCACCTGGGTCGACGTCGAGCGCGGCCGCATCGTGGGGGCGCTGGCCGATGTGCAGCTGTCGCAGGTCCAGACCCAGCTCAGCGGCAAGCTGCCCGCCCTGACGCTCAACTCGGTCAGTGGCCGGCTGGGCTGGCAACAGCTCGAGAGCTCAACCCAGGTGCGCGCCGAGGCCCTGAGCTTTGAAAGCGCCGATGGCATGCGCTGGCCAGCTGGCAATGTGCAGTGGACCGGCCAGCACAGTCCATCGGGGGCGGCCGCACGCAGCCAGCTCAGCGCCGAGCGCGTCGATCTGCAAGCCCTGACGGCCCTGGCGCAGCGGGTACCCCTGCCGGCGCAGTGGCATGAGCAGCTGCGCAGCGTGCAAGCCCAGGGTCAGCTCGAGAATCTGCAGATGAGCTGGCTCGGGCCGCTGAGCCAGCCCGAGCAGCTGCAGGCCCAAGGGCGGGTGCGACAGCTTGCCTTGTCGGCGCAGCCGGCCGAGCGCGGCCCGGGCCAGCCGGGGGTGCAAGGCGCCGACGTCGATTTTCAGTTCAAGCGCGACGCCAAGCAGCTCAGCGGCCAGGCCAGCGTCAACCTGCAAGGCGGCTGGCTGGAGTTCCCCGGCGTGTTCAGCGAGCCGCGGCTTGCGCTCGATGGCCTCAAAACCCGAATCAAGTTCGCGCACAGCGCCGCCGCCAGCTCCCTCGAGTTCGAACCGAGCCAGTTGCAGGCCCAAGATGCCCAGGGCCAGTTTCAGGGCAGCTGGAGCCGTCAGGGCGAGGGCCTGGGCCAGCTCGATCTGCAAGGCCAGCTCAGCCGCGCCGACGCAAGCCGCGTGCACCGCTACCTGCCTGTGAGCATCCCCGAGTCGGTGCGGCGCTATGTGCAGACGGCCGTCTCACAAGGCCAGCTCAGCGAGGTCGACTTTAAGGTCAAGGGCGCGCTCGCGCGCTTTCCCTTCGTGCAGGCCGGCGAGGGGGAGTTTTTCGTCAACGCCAAACTGCGCAACGCGCGCTACGACTACGCGCCGTCCTATCTGGCGCCCAAAGCCAAGCCCTGGCCGGCCTTCGAGCAGCTCGATGCGGACCTGAGCTTTAACCGTGCCAGCCTGCAAATTAGCAACGCCCGCGCCCAGATCGCCGGGCGGCCGGGCCTGCTCATGCAAAAAACCCAGGCCCGAATCGCCAGCCTGGGCCCGCAAGCGAGCGTCGAGGTGAGCGGCGAGATCCGCGGGCCGCTCAACCAGGGGCTGCAGCTGGTGCAAAGCTCGCCGCTGTCAGGCGTGACGCGAGAGGTGCTGGCGCAGACCAGCGCCAGCGGCTCGGGCGAGCTGCAGTTGCGCCTGAACCTGCCGCTGCGCGATCTCGACAGCTCAACCGTGCAAGGCAGCTTGCTGCTTGGCGGCAGCGATGTGCAGCTCAACCCCGATCTGCCGCTGCTGGCGCAAACGCGTGGCACGGTGCAGTTTACGCACGAGAGCGTGCAGGTCAGCGATGCGCAGGCGCGTGTGCTCGGAGGCGACTTGCGCTTTGAGGGCAGCATCCGGCCCAAGACCAGCGGCGAGCCTGAGGTGCTGTTTAAGGGACAGGGGCAGCTCAGCGCCGACAGCCTCAAGCAGCTGCGCGGACCGCCCTGGCTCAGCGAGCTGGCCCGCCACGCCAGCGGCAGCACCAGCTACAGCGCCACCATCGGGCTGCGCCAGGGCTGGCTCGAAGCCAGCGTGCAAAGCCCACTCAAGGGCCTGGCTCTGAACCTGCCCGAGCCCCTGAACAAGCCAGCCGATGCGCAGTGGCCGCTGCGCATCGAGCGCTCTATGGTGGTCGCCAGCCTGGGGCCCGATCGCAAGGCACAAGACCGCATCAGTCTGCAGCTTGGGCCGGCCCCGGGTTTGGCCGGCAGCCTCAGTGCGAGCTACCTGCGCGATGTCAGCGGGCCGACGGCGCAGGTGCTCGCCGGCGACATCGCCCTGGGCAGCGCGCCGCGCGATCTGCTGGGCGGGCAGGTGCGGGCGCAGATTCAATGGCCCGGGCTGGACCTTGACGCTTGGGAAGACGCCGGCTCGAGCCTATGGGACAGTGGCCGCGGGCAGGGCTATCTGCCCACCGCCATCGCCCTGCGCTCGCCGCAGCTGCGACTTCAGGGGCACACCCTGCAGCAAGTGGCGCTCAACGCCACGCGCGAAGGCGCGCTGTGGCGTGGGACCATTGAAGCGAGCGAGCTCAGCGGACAGGCCGAGTACCGGCCCGCCAGCGCCAACAGCGCCGGGCGCCTCTACGCGCGACTGTCGCGCCTGAGCCTGGGCCAGGTGACCAGCGTAGAGAACCTGCTCGACAAGCAACCCTCGAGCATGCCGGCACTCGATATCGTGGTCGAGGAGCTCGACCTGCGCGGGCGCAAGCTCGGCCGCCTTGAGATCGAGGCGGTCAACCGCAACTCGGGCACCGCTCAGGGCACACGCGAATGGCGACTGGCCAAGCTCACTTTGGGGGTACCCGAGGCGCGGTTGACCGCCACCGGCAGCTGGGCCGCGCCGCCGGGCAGCCCAGCGCCGGGACGCACGGGCGAGACCGCGCAGCGGCGCAACACGCAAATGACCTTCCGGCTCGACATCAACGACTCGGGCGAACTGCTCAAGCGCCTGGGCATGGACGGCGCGATTCGGCGCGGCAAGGGCAAGCTCGAGGGCCAGATCGGCTGGAGCGGCTCGCCCCTGAGCCTGCACACGCCCAGCATGAACGGGCAATTTACGGTGGACGTGGAATCGGGCCAGTTTCTCAAGGCCGAGCCCGGCGTGGCCAAGCTGCTCGGGGTGCTCAATTTGCAAGCCCTGCCGCGGCGGCTGACGCTCGCTTTTCGCGACGTCTTCTCGGAGGGCTTTTCCTTTGACTGGGTGCGCGGCGAGGTGATCGTCGAGCAGGGCGTGGCCCGCACCGACAGCCTGCGCATGAAAGGCGTCAACGCCGCCGTGCTGCTGGCCGGATCGGCCGACATCGGGCGCGAGACGCAGGACCTGCGCGTGGTGGTGGTGCCCGAGATCAATGCCGGCACCGCATCGCTGCTGGCCTCGGCCATCAACCCGGCAGTCGGTCTGGGCACCTTCATCGCGCAGTGGCTGCTGCGCCGACCGATCAACGAGGCGAACACACAAGAGTTTTTGGTGCGCGGCACCTGGGCCGATCCGGTCATCGAGCGGGTGGCGCGCAGGCCTGCCAACGAGACGCCCCAGGCGCCCTAGCCCACAACCGAGCCCCCACCATGAGTACACGCCCATGAAAGTGGCCGCCATCCAGATGGTCTCGGGCACCGATGTGCAGGCCAATCTGCGCTCGGCGGGTACGGCCTTGGCACAAGCGGCCCAGGCCGGCGCCGAATTGGCGCTGCTGCCCGAGTATTTTTGCCTGCTCGGACAAAGTGAGTACGACAAGCTGGCCCTGGCCGAATCGCCCGGCGCCGGCCCGCTGCAAGACTTCGTGGCCGAGCAGGCCTGCCGGCACAAGCTTTGGATCGCTGCGGGCACGCTGCCGCTCAAAAGCACCGAGCCACAGCGCGTGCTCAACAGCACCGTGGTTTTCGATCCGCACGGCGCGCAGGTCGCCCGCTACGACAAGATTCACCTGTTTCGCTATGCCCAAGGCAGCGAGAGTTACGACGAGGCGCGCACCATCGCCGCGGGCAGCCAACCTGCCACATTCGAGCTCGTCTCGCGCGATGGCTGGCCCTGGCGCATCGGCTTGAGCGTGTGCTATGACCTGCGCTTTCCCGAGCTCTACCGGCAGCTGCAAGCGCATCTGCTGCTCGTGCCCAGCGCCTTCACCTACGGCACCGGGCAGGCGCACTGGGAGGTGCTGCTGCGAGCGCGGGCCATCGAGAACCTGGCCTTCGTAGCCGCTGCCGCCCAAGGCGGCACCCATGCCAACGGCCGGCGCACCTGGGGCCACAGCATGCTGATCAACCCCTGGGGCAAGGTGCTGGCCGTGCAGCCCGAGGGCGCAGCCGTGGTGATGGCCGATCTGCCCATGGAGCAGTTGCACGAACGGCGCATGCAACTGCCGGCGCTCGATCACCGCGTATTGCAATGAGCAGCAGCCGGCCCGAGCAGCACACCGGCCCGCCTTGGGCGGGCGCGCTCTGGCCGGGTCTGGGCAGGCGCTGGCAAGCGGGCGTGCAGCTGGCCCGCCGCTTGCGCGGGCGCTACCTGCTGTGGAGCGTGCTGGTCTTGCTGCTGGCCGCCTTGCTCGGCCTGCTGGTCTGGCTGACCGGGCGCTATGAAGACAGCGCCGTACAAGACCGGCTGGAGTTTGAGACCAGCGCCATCGTGGCCGATCTGCGCGGCGCGCTGGCGCGCAACCTGCTGCGCCTTCAGGCCCTGCCGCATCGGCAGCCCGGGCTGTGGAGCGAGCAAGCCAGCGCCCTGATGCTGCAGCAGCGCGAGCTGATGCGGCTGGAGTGGCGCGACGAGCAGCTGGGGCTGCAACTGAGCCTGGACTCGCCGCGTCAGCAGTCCGCTTTTTCGCGCATGCCGCGTGAGCAAAATCAGGCCGATCTGAATCTGGCGTGCCGCACCGCCGCGCGCTTTCAAGGCGCGGCTTACTCCAACAGCTACTTTGTGCCGCAGACCGACGGCCAGGGGCGCGAACTGATGGAGCTGTGCATCCCGCAGACCGAGGCCGGGCGCATCGTCGGCTACACAGTGGCCCTGTACGCGCTCAGTGATGTGCTGGCCGAGCTCGCAGGCCCGCTGCTGCCGCGTGGCCACGCCCTGGCCTTTACCGAAGCCGATGGCACACGGCTGGCCCTGCACGGCCAACTCGGCCAAGGCGAGCGGCTCTACAGCGCCCAGCAGCTGCTGGACCTGCCCGGCAATACCCTGGTGGTGCGCATGCAAGCCCGGCAAGGCCGGGCGGGGCTGTTTCCCAATCCGCTCAGCGCCCTGGTCAGCGCCATGGCCTTGGCACTGGCGCTGGTGCTGACCCTGCTGGTGCGCGATGTGCGCCGGCGCCAGCGGGTCGAGCAGGATCTGGGCGAGGCCCTGGCCTTTCGCAAGGCCATGGAAGACTCGCTGAGCACGGGCCTGCGGGCCCGCGACCTGCAAGGGCGCATCACCTACGTCAACCCGGCGTTTTGCAAGATGGTCGGTTTTGAGGCGGCCCATCTGCGCGCGCACGAGCAGCAGGTGCCTTACTGGCCGCCCGAGATGGCCCCCATCTACCGGGCGCGCCAACTGGAGCGGCACAACGACCCGGCGGTGCTGCGCGGCGGGCATGAGTCGGTCTTCCTGCGCAGCGACGGCACGCGCTTTCCGGTGCTCATCATGGAAGCGCCGCTGATCAACGCGCAGGGCCGACACACCGGCTGGATGAGCGCGGTGCTCGATTTGAGCGAGCAAAAACGCAGCGAGGAGCTGTCGCGGGCCAGCCAAGACAGGCTGCAGGCCAGCGCCCGTCTGGCCATGGTCGGGGAGATGGCCTCCCTGCTCAGCCACGAGCTCAATCAACCGCTGGCGGCCATTGCCAGCTACGCCAGCGGCTCGCTCAACGTGCTGCAAGATTGCCTTCAAAGGCCGCCCACGGACGCCGCCCAAACCACGCATCTGGCGCAGGAGCTCACCGGCGCCGTGCAGCGCATCGCGGCGCAGGCCGAGCGCGCCGGCAAGGTCATCGGCAGCGTGCACAACTTTGTGCGCCGCCGCGAGCACCGGCGCGAGGTGGTGGCGCCACAAGACCTGCTCGAGGCCATCATGCCCCTGATTGCGCTGCAGGCGCGCAAGCTCGGTGTGCGGATCGACTCGAGCGTGGCAGCCCACTGCCCGCCGGTGCTGTGCGACCGGACCATGGTCGAGCAGGTGCTGCTCAATCTGGCACGCAACGGCATGCAGGCCATGCAGCACAGCGCCTTGCCC
>CANHBU010000114.1 GCA_947458345.1 Comamonadaceae bacterium | reverse complement strand
CTATATGCGCCGCGATGACTTCGAGGCGCTCAACGAGCGCCAGCGCCTGAAGATCGCCCAAGGCGCGCGCGGTGAGAAAACCTTTGTCAATCCGCGCAATGCAGCGGCCGGGGCCGTGCGCCAACTCGATCCTGCCATTGCCGCTCAGCGCCCGCTGAGTTTCTTCGCTTACGGCCTCGGTCAGGTGGTTCTTGCGCCCGACCAGACGGCACCAGACACCCACGAGGGGTGGTTGCGGCAACTCAAGGCGTGGGGCTTGCCGGTGGCCGATCACACGAGGCTGGCCGCTGGCGCCCTTGAACTGATTGACTTTCACCGGGCGATCGGCCAGCAGCGTGACACCCTCCCGTTTGACATCGACGGAGTCGTCTACAAGGTCAACAAGCTGGCGCTGCAGCAGCAACTGGGCTTTGTGACCCGGGAGCCGCGCTGGGCGGTGGCCCACAAGTATCCGGCGCAGGAGCAGCTGACCGAGGTTCTGGCCATCGACGTGCAGGTCGGACGCACCGGAAAACTCACGCCCGTGGCCAAGCTGGCGCCCGTTTTTGTTGGGGGGGTGACCGTCACCCATGCCACCTTGCACAACGAAGACGAGGCCCGGCGCAAAGACGTGCGGGTGGGCGATACGGTTATTGTTCGGCGTGCCGGCGATGTCATTCCCGAGGTGGTGGGTGTGCTGCCCGAGCGGCGCAAGGGCGGTGAGCCTTTCCTCATGCCGGCTCAGTGTCCGGTGTGCGGCTGCGCTGCGGTTCGTGAGGACGGTGAGGTCGATCACCGCTGCAGCGGCGGCTTGTTTTGTCCGGCCCAGCGCAAGCAGGCCATCTTGCACTATGCCCAGCGACGCGCGGTCGAGATCGATGGACTGGGCGACAAGCTGGTCGAACAAATGGTCGATGCCGGTCTCATCCGGCATTTGCCCGATCTGTACCGCTTGGGGCTGAGCGGGCTGATCGGTCTGGAGCGGATGGCCGAAAAATCGGCCGGCAACTTGCTTGCGGCGATCGAGCAATCCAAAGCGACCACCCTGGCACGCTTTGTTTTTGGTCTGGGCATCCGGCATGTGGGCGAGGCCACCGCCAAGGAGCTGGCCCGCCACTTCGGCCAGCTCGACACCCTGATGGACGCCAGCCAAGAGCAATTGATGCAGGTCAGTGACATTGGCCCGGTGGTTGCCGCCAGCTTGCGCACCTTCTTCGATCAAGCCCACAACCGGGAGGTCGTCGAGCAACTGCGCGCTCTGGGGGTCCATTGGCCTGAAATGCAAGCGGCCTCGCGCAGCGACCTGGTTTTGAGCGGCAAGACCCTGGTCATTACGGGCACGCTGCCCAGCCTAAGCCGCGAGCAGGCCACGGAGCTGATCGAGTCGGCTGGCGGCAAAGTGGCGGGCTCGGTCAGCCAGAAGACCACCTACCTGGTCGCGGGCACCGACTCTGGCAGCAAGTTGCTCAAGGCCCAGAGTTTGGGTGTGACCGTCCTGGATGAATCCCAACTGCTCAGGCTGATCGATGGCACTGCGTGAAATTCTCAAGATGGGCGATCCGCGCTTGCTGCGCATGGCTCAGCCGGTGGCGGCCCAGGCGCTGGGTGGTCCTGCCTTGCGCGAGCTGGTGGCCGACATGTTCGAGACCATGCAGCACGTCAACGGTGCGGGACTGGCAGCGCCGCAAATCGGTGTGGACAGCCAGTTGGTGATCTTCGGCAGCGGCCAGCCCAACCCGCGCTACCCCGATGCGCCTGTGGTGCCGGTCACGGTCTTGCTCAACCCGGTGATCACGCCGCTGGGCGAAGAGCTGGAAGAGGGCTGGGAGGGTTGTCTTTCGGTGCCCGGCCTGCGCGGGGTGGTGCCGCGCTGGCGACGCATCCGCTACCAGGGGATCGATCCGGACGGCCAGACCATCGATCGCAGCGTCGAGGGTTTTCACGCGCGTGTGGTGCAGCACGAATGCGACCACCTGATGGGCATTCTCTACCCCATGCGGGTGCGCGACTTCAGCCGCTTTGGCTACACCGAGGTTCTGTTTCCCGGGCTCGATGCGGCCGCTGACGACTGATCTGCGGGCAGGGCGTTCGTGTGCCCAGTAAGCCTTCAATAGGTAAGCAGATACTGCAGCCGCATCCTGCAGCCAGCTCCTGCAGTCAGATAGGGCATCCTCTGGCAAGAGCCTTGCGCACCGGCCTCAGGCCTGCAAGGCTTGCAGCAACTCGGTTTCGATCGCAATTTGCGCTTTGTTTTGCTGCAGCTCCGGACCATCGATCAAGAAGGTGTCCTCAACCCGCTCGCCCAGGGTGGTGACCTTGGCCAGGCGCAGGTTCAAGCGGTGGCTGGCGAGCACCCGGGCAATGGAGTAGAGCAAGCCGACCCGATCGCTGGCTGAAATACTGAGCAGCCAGCGCTGGGCTTTCTCATCGGGGCGCAGGGTCACACGCGCAGCGACGGGAAAGCTCTTGACGCGCCGGGACACCCGGCCTCGGCTGGGCGCGGGCAAGGCGCCGGCTTCTTGTAGCGTGCGTGCAAGCTGCGCCTCGATCAGTGCGGTCAGCTCGCGCGGATGCTCAGCCAGGCTGGCGCTGATGACCTGGAAGGTGTCGAGTGCATAGCCGTTGTTGGCGGTGTGAATGCGGGCATCGAGAATGGAAAAGCCGGCATGGTCGAAATAGCCGCAGATGCGCGCAAACAGGTCGCTTTGGTCGGGCGTGTAGACCAGCACCTGAAGTCCCTCGCCGGTCGATGAGGCGCGGGCGCGCACGATGGGCTGGCCCTGGGCGACATGGCGCGAGAGCTGCCGTGCGTGCCAGGCGATATCGGCCGCGTCGTGGCGCATGAAGTAGCCCACATCGAGCGTGTCCCACAAGGCCTTGTGCGACTCAAAGGGCTGGCTGTGCAGGGCCAGCAACTGAAGCGCGTCGCGTTTGCGCGCTTCGATCTCGGCGTCCGCGTCGGGAGCACGTCCGCCGAGCATGCGCAGGGTGTAGCGGTACAGGTCGGCGAGCAGTTTGCCCTTCCAAGCATTCCAGACCTTGGGGCTGGTGCCACGAATATCGGCCACGGTCAAAAGGTACAGGGCCGTCAGGTATCGCTCGTTGCCCACGCGCCGGGCAAAGGCGCCGATCACATCGGGGTCGCTCAGATCCTCTTTTTGCGCGATGCGGCTCATGGTCAGGTGCTCGGCCACCAGAAACTCGATCAGCTGAGCGTCTTGGCGCTCGATGCCATGCTGCTTGCAAAAAAGCCGAACATCGCGACTGCCCAAATCGGAGTGGTCGCCGCCGCGCCCCTTGGCAATGTCATGGAACAGCGCGGCGATATAAAGAATCCAGGGCTTGTCCCAGCCCGCTGCCAATTGCGAGCAGGTCGGGTATTCATGCGAATGCTCGGCCATGAAAAAGCGGCGGACATTGCGCAGCACCATCAAGATGTGCTGGTCGACCGTGTAGACATGAAACAGGTCGTGCTGCATCTGCCCGACGATGCGGCGAAAGACCCACAGGTAGCGGCCAAGCACCGAGGTCTGGTTCATCAGACGCATGGCATGGGTGATGCCCTCGGGCTGCTGCAAGATCTTCAGAAAGGTCTGCCGGTTGACCGGGTCGCGCCGAAAGCGTGCGTCCATGCTGCTTCGCGCGTTGTAGAGGGCCCGCAGCGTTCGGGCTGACAGGCCCCGCAGTCCCGGTGTGCTGGCATGGAGCCAAAAAGTCTCCAGGATCGCCTGCGGATGATTGCGGTACAGATCGTCGCTGGCGACCTCGAGCTGACCGCCTCGGTCCGAGAAGCGCTCGTTGATCGGGCGCAGCTGGTAGTGGCTCGGCGCCAGCCGCTCTTCGATGTTGAGCAGCAAGATATGGTTGAGCTGGGCCACTGCCTTGGCCGCCCAGTAGTAGCGGCGCATCAACATTTCACTGACCCGCATGGTGCCGCGCTGCACCCGGCCATCGGCATCGAGCACGGGTCGGTGGCCAAACGACTCGGCCACGGCCGTTTGCAGATCGAACACCAGGCGGTCTTCGCGCCGGCCGGCCAGCAGATGCAAACGGATACGAATCAGGCTGAGCAGCGCCTCATTGGCCTTGATGCGCCGCACCTCGAATGCGGTGACCAGTCCATGTGTCGCCAGCTCATCCCAGCTGCGGCCCAGCCCCGCCGCCCGTGCCACCCACAGGATGACCTGCAGGTCGCGCAGGCCGCCGGGCGACTCTTTGCAGTTGGGCTCGAGCGAGTAGGGCGTGTCTTCGTACTTGGTGTGACGCTGGCGCATTTCGAGCGTCTTGGCCACGAAAAAATCGCGCGGCTGTAACTGCGCTGCAAGTCGCTTGATCAAGCCGGCGCAATGCGCGCGCGAGCCGGCGACGAAGCGCGCCTCGAGCACGGAAGTCGCAATGGTGATGTCGCCGCGAGCCTCCTCGAGGCATTCATCGGGGGTGCGCACGCTCGAGCCGATCTCTAGGCCACAGTCCCAGCACAGGCTGATAAAGCGCTCGAGCCGCTGGCGCAGCGTCAGGCCATCAGGACCGGGCACCTCCAGTTCGGCCTTTTCAGGCAACAGCAGCAGCACGTCGACGTCTGATGCGGGGAACAGCTCACCGCGACCATAGCCCCCGACGGCCACCAAGCTGCAATCGGCACCAAAGCCGGCGTGTTGCCACAAGAGCTTCAAGGTCGCATCGGTGTGGCGCGCCAGCTTGCGCAAAATTGAGCGCACGCCTCGCACCGAAGCGCCCTGCGCCGCGCCGGCCAGCAGTTGTGCCTTGCCCTGGCGGTAGGCCAGACGCCATTGGGGCAGCGGATCGGTGGTCGTGGCTTGGGTCATGGGCGCCTCGCAGCCCGGGCTCAGGTCTTGGCCACTCCGGCTATCGCGGCAACAGAGTCGGGGGCAAAGCCGGGCACAAAGTCGGGCAGAGGTGGGCTGCCGGCTGAGACGGTCAGCACCTCGTAGCCATTCGGTGTGACCAGCACTGTGTGCTCCCACTGGGCCGACAGAGAATGGTCGCGCGTGACGATGGTCCAGCCGTCTTTTTCCGGGCCGTCCTTGATGTCGCGCTTGCCCAGATTGATCATGGGCTCGATCGTAAAGACCATGCCCTCGCGCAGCACCTCCAGCGTCCCGGGTCGCCCATAGTGCAGGACCTGTGGTTCCTCATGAAACTTTTGGCCAATACCATGGCCGCAGAATTCGCGCACGATGCTGTAGCCCTGGCGCTCGGCAAAGACCTGGATTGCGTGCCCGATATCGCCGAGCCGCACGCCAGGACGCACTTTTGCGATGCCATGCCACATGGCCTCATAGGTGACCTGGCACAAGCGCTTGGCGGCGATCGAGCAATCGCCGACCAAAAACATGCGCGAGGTGTCACCGTGCCAACCGTCCTTGATGACCGTGACGTCGATATTGACGATGTCGCCTTTCTTGAGCACCTTGTCGTTGGGTATGCCGTGGCACACCACATGGTTGACCGAGGTGCAAAGCGATTTGGGGTAGGGCGCATAACCCGGGGGCTGGTAGCCCAGCGGCGCGGGGACGGTGCCTTGCACCTGCGTCATGTACAGGTGCGCCAAGCGGTCAATCTCGTTGGTGGTGATGCCGGGCTTGACGAAGGGGCTGAGGTAGTCGAGGACCTCGGAGGCCAGCCGCCCGGCCAAGCGCATGGCGGCCGCGCCCGCCTTGTCCTTGATGGTGATGGTCATGGCGGCATTATCCCACTGAGCTGGGGGTTGCAGGGCCGGCCTGCACGGCCGGCTCGATCAATCGGGCTCGATCGCCCCTTGGTCTGTAGCGGGGCCCCAAGCGCCAGACTAGCGTTCTGCGGGCTCGGCGATGCCGCCCACCACCTGGCTGAAGCCACCGTCGACATAGGTGATTTCAGCCGTCACGCCACCAGCCAGGTCGCTGAGCAAAAACGCAGCGACATGGCCGACATCGTCAATGGTGACGTTGCGGCGGATCGGTGAGGCTTCGGCTACGACATTGAGGATCTTGCCAAAGCCTTTGATGCCGCTGGCCGCCAGAGTCTTGATCGGGCCTGCGCTGATGCCGTTGACGCGCACTCCCCTGGGGCCCAGCGATTCGGCCAGGTAGCGCACCGACGCCTCCAGGCTGGCTTTGGCCAGGCCCATGGTGTTGTAGTTGGGCACGGTGCGGATCGCGCCCAGGTACGTCAGGGTTAGCACAGCCGATTTATCATTCAAATAGGGCAGGGCCGCTTTGGCCATGGCCGGAAAACTGTAAGCGCTGATGTCATGGGCGATCTTGAAGCCCTCGCGCGACAAGCCGTCCAGAAAGTCGCCAGCAATGGCTTCACGCGGGGCGTAGCCGATGGCGTGCACAAAACCGTCGAACTTGGGCCAAGTGACCGTCAAGTCGGTGAACAGCTTCTCAATCTGCTCGTCGCTGCCCACGTCGCAATCAAAAATCAGCTTGGAGTCGAAATCGGCCGCGAACTCGGTGATGCGGTCCTTAAAGCGCTCACCCACGTAACTGAATGCCAGTTCGGCCCCTT
>CANHBU010000113.1 GCA_947458345.1 Comamonadaceae bacterium | reverse complement strand
CAGGTGCGCAATCAGCCGGTGTTTTGCCTCATCAAGACCACGCTGCGCGAAAGTCTTCAGGCCTTTCTTGCTGGTGGCGGCCGAAAGATCGATGCCTGGACAGCCAGCGAAGGTGCCGCCCGAGTGGTCTTCGATCGCCCACACGACGATCCGCGCGCCTTTTTCAACGCCAACACCCTCGAGCAGCTCAGGCAGCTGGAGCGTTCATGAAAACTCTGGCAGACATTGCAGCTCAATTGCAGGGCTACGACCCACAATCGCTGCCAGTGGCCGAAGTGCAAGCTTTTTTGCGCGAGCTCGTCAGCCCGATCGAGGACACCGAAGACCTCAGCCTGCTCGAGAGCTCAAACCGCATCCTCGCCGGCGATCTGATCTGCCCAATTGACGTGCCGCAGCACGACAACTCGGCGATGGACGGCTACGCTTTTGCAGGCTCGCAGCTCGATCCGAACCGGCCGTTGAGCCTGCGCGTGGCCACCACCGTACGGGCCGGACGGTCCTCGCACCCGAGCGTCGGCCCAGGAGAGTGCGTCAAGATCATGACGGGGGCCGTCATGCCGGCCGGGCTCGATACGGTGCTGCCCCAGGAGCTGGCACAGCTGAGCCCCGACGGGCTGAGCCTGACCGTGGCCCCGGGCCTGCTGCGCATCGGCGACAACCGTCGCCTGCGGGGCGAGGACCTCCAGCGCGGCCAGGCGGCCCTGCGGCGAGGGCAAAGACTCGGGCCAGCCCAACTGGGCCTTGCCGCATCTTTGGGAATCAGCGAGCTGCGCGTTTACCGAAAACTCAAAGTGGCTTGCTTTTCCACCGGCGACGAAATCGTCTTGCCGGGCCACGCGCTACCGGAGGCAGCGGTGTACGACAGCAACCGCTACACCCTGATCGGCCTGTTGCGCGGTCTGGGCTGCGAGGTGCTCGATCTGGGCCTGGTGGCAGACGAGCCGGCCCAACTCAAAGCCACCTTTGAGCAGGCGGCGCGTCAGGTCGATGCCATCATCAGCTCAGGCGGGGTCAGCGTCGGCGAGGCCGACCACACCAAGGCCATGATGCGCGAACTCGGCGATGTGGTGTTTTGGCGCGTGGCCATGCGTCCGGGGAGACCGATGGCAGTGGGGCGAATCAAGGCTGCAGACCGGGCCACCGGAACCGTGATGTTTGGCCTGCCGGGCAATCCAGTGGCGGTGATGGTCACCTTCCTGGCCTTTGTGAGGCCGGCCTTGCTGCAGATGATGGGCTGCACCGATGCCCCGCCGCCCCTGCTCAAGGCCCGTAGCGTACAGAGCCTGCGCAAAAAACCGGGACGCACCGAGTACCAGCGCGGCTGGGTCGACACCGATGGGCAAGGTCAGTTGCAGGTTCGCGTCACAGGCGACCAAGGCTCGGGCGTGCTCAGTTCCATGGACAAGGCCAACGGCCTGATCGTCCTGCACCACCTGCAGGGCCCAGTGGCTCAGGGCCAGAGCGTGGACGTGATGATGTTCAGCGGCGTGATCTGACCGGCACTTTGGCCTTCACAGGCCTTCAATGATCCGGATGTCCCGCACGGCCGCGTTCGTGCCGAGCGCTGCCAAAGCCTCTTTGTAAGCGGCACTTTCGTAGGCGGCCAAGGCGGCCTGCAAGCTGTCGAACTCAAAAACGACGGTGCGCATGGCGCGCCCCTGCTCTTTGACGGCAGCGGGCATGCCGCGGGCCAAGGCACGGCCTCCAGCGGCTTGCAGGGCGGGACCTGCGAGCTTGGCATAGGCCTGCAAGGCCGCGTCATCGTGTATGGCCTGGTAGGCGCTGATCCAATAGGCTTTAGGCATGGCGTATTCCAATCAATTAAAACGACATCACTTGGCGATCAGTTCGTCGTGCGCGTGCGGCTGCGCCTGCTCACGAACCTCGCGGGTGTCGGCGCCCGGGATCGACTGACGGGCAAAGAGCGAGTACATGGTGGGCACCACGAAAATGGTGAGCAAAGTCCCCAAGCTCATGCCGCCCACAATCACCCAACCGATCTGAATGCGGCTCTCGGCGCCAGCCCCGGTGGCCAGCGCCAGCGGCACGGCGCCCAGCACCATCGCGCCCGTCGTCATCATGATCGGACGCAGGCGCTGCGTCGAAGCCTGAATCAGCGCATCGGTCATCTCCATACCCTGGATGCGCAATTGGTTGGTGAACTCGACAATCAAGATGCCGTGCTTCGTAATCAGGCCCACCAGCGTGATCAGGCCAATTTGCGAATACACATTGAGCGATCCGCCGGACCATTTGAGCGCGAGCAAGGCGCCGATCATCGACATCGGCACCGACAGCATGATCACCAAGGGATCGACAAAACTTTCAAACTGGGCGGCCAGCACCAGGAAAATAAAGACCAGCGCCAACACAAAAACGATGGCCAACGCACCTTGCGAGTTGCGGAACTCACGTGAAGTACCAGCCAGATCGGTGCTGTAGCCGGTCTTGAGGACCTTGGCTGCCGTCGCATCCATGAACTTGAGTGCCTCACCGAGCGAATAATCGGGCGAGAGGTTGGCCGTGATCGTGACCGAGCGGCGTTGGCCAAAATGATTGAGCTCGCGCGGCGAGACCGTCTCGCGCACCTTGACCAGAGCCGACAGCGGAATCATGGCTTCATTGCGTCCGCGCACATAAATTCGGTCGATATCGTCGGGCGTGTTGCGACCCGAAGCCTGGGTTTGCACGATCACGTCGTACTGGTCGGCATCGCGCTTGTAGCGTGTCACGTTGCGACCGCCCAGCAAGGTTTCGATCGCGCGAGCCACCGCATCGATACCCACCCCAAGATCGGCCGCGCGATCTCGATCGACCTCGATGCGCAGCTCGGGCTTGTTCAAGCGCAGATCCACATCAGGGGCCACGATGCCAGGGTTCTTGGCCATCTCGTCGAGCATCTGGCGCGTGACCTGGTTGAGCTGCTGGTAGCTCGCCGAGGTCTGGATAACAAAGCTCAGCGGACGCTCGCGAAAGCCCTGCCCGAGAGACGGCGGCGTAATCGGGAAGGCACTGACACCGGGCAGCGATGCAAAACGGGGCTGCAACTCACGCGCGATTTCCAGCGTGGTGCGCTGTCTGTCGTCCCAATCGACAGCCCGGTAAAAAACCGAACCCTGGGCCACGGTCGGATTGCCCACGTTGGCAAAAATACGGTCGAACTCGGGGTACTTCTGCCCCATGGCCTCAATCGCCTGCGCATAGCGGTTGGTATAAGCCAGGGTCGAGCCATCGGGCGCATTGATATTGGCCAAAATCACGCCGCGGTCTTCGAGCGGGGCCAACTCCGACTTCATCGAGGGAAACACCCAGGCGATGCCCGCCGCACTGAGCGTCATCACCCCACCCACGATCCAGCGCGCCTGCACGACCAAGGCCCCGGCGCGGGTGATCCACGCCGCACCTTCGGCCGGACGGGCCCGCGCGGTCACCAGCCAGCGCAGCACACGCCCGTAGCCGCCGGCAATCGAGTTGAGAATGCGCTCCATGCCGCGGTCGAACCAGTTGGGCTTGGGGTTGTGGCGCAGCAACTTGCTCGACATCATGGGCGTGAGCGTCAAGGCCACGAAGCCCGAAACCACCACAGCGCCCGCCAGGGCCAGAGCGAACTCGATAAACAGCCGTCCAGTTCGCCCCGGCGTAAAGGCCAGCGGCGCGTAAACAGCCACCAGCGTGGCTGTCATGGTGACCACAGCAAAGCCAATCTCGCGCGCGCCCTTGATGCCCGCTGAAAACGGATCCATCCCCTCCTCGATGTGGCGGTAGATGTTCTCCAGCATCACGATGGCATCGTCGACCACCAAGCCAATGGCCAGCACCAGCGCCAGCAAGGTCAAGGTGTTGATCGTGAATCCGGCCATCGCCATGAGCGCGAAGGTGCCCACCAGGCTGACCGGAATGGTGATGATCGGGATGAGCGAGGCGCGGAACGTACGAAGAAACACAAAGATCACCAGCGCCACCAGCACCACCGCCTCGGCAATGGTCTTGTAGACATTCTTGATCGAGCGGTCGATGAACACCGAGTTGTCGTTGGCCACCGAAATCTGCACGTCGGCCGGCAGATCGGCTTGCAACTTGGGCATCATCTCCCGCACGCCCCGGGACAAGTCGAGCGGGTTGGCCGTGGCTTGGCGGATCACACCGACCGACAAGGAAGGCTTGCCATTGAGCCGCACCGCGGTGCGTTCATCGGCGGGCTCTTCCCGCACCCGGGCCACATCGCGGATCTTGACCGGAAAACCGTTGACCGTGCGAATCACGATGTCGCCAAATTGCCCGGCACGCGCCAGATCGGTCTGGGATGTGACGCTGAACTCGCGCTGCGAAGACTCGATACGCCCGGCCGGCAACTCCAGGTTGCTGCGCCGAATCGCATCTTCCACGTCCTGCGTGGTCAGCCGGTAGCCGGCCAGGCGGTCGGTGTCGATCCAGACCCGCATGGCATATTTGCGCTCGCCGAAAATACGCACATCGGCCACACCGGTGACAGTCTGAAGGCGCGGCTTGACCACGCGGTTGATCAGGTCGTTGATCGCCAACTGCGGTGTGGTCTCGCTGGCGAAAGCCAGCCAGACCACGGGAAAGGCATCGGCCTCCACCTTGGCAATGACCGGCTCCTCAATGGCCTGCGGCAATCGGTTGCGCACGCGTGAAGTGCGGTCGCGCACCTCGGCAGCGGCCGCATCGGCGTCTTTTTCGAGGCGAAAGCGCACTGTGATCTGGGCCTGGTCGGCGCGGCTGATCGAGGTGAGCACATCGACCGCATCGATGCCAGCAATCGAGTCTTCCAGGGGCTTGGTCACCTGCGACTCGATCACCTCGGCCGAAGCGCCCGGATAACGCACGCTGACCGTGACCACCGGCTCATCGATCTTGGGGTACTCGCGCACCGTCAGCCGATCGAAGCTGACCGCGCCAACCAGCAGAATCAGCAAAGACAGCACGGTGGCAAAGACCGGTCGGCGGATAGAGACTTCAGCCAGCTGCATGGTCTTGGATCCTGTCAGTCAGGTTGAAAAAACACATCGGGGCCATCAGGCGGGCGGACGGCCAGCCGCACGGCCGGGTGCGCCCGCAGGAGCAGCGCCCGCGGGAGCAGCCGAGGCCCCCATCAAACAAGGATCTGGGCCCTGCAAAGGCGCCTGCGCCGCCGCCCGCGCACCGCCGGCACCGGCCGGTCCCGATCCAGGCCGAGGACCTGCACCGGGGCCTCCTGCACCGGGGCCTCCGGGACCAGCTGCGACGGGCCCGCCCCCACCAGGCCTGCCTGGCCCACCTGCACCTGGCCCACCTGCGCCAGGTCCGCCTGCACCAGGCCCACCTGCACCAGGCCCACCTGCACCAGGCCCACCTGCACCGGGTCCGCCTGGTCCGCCAGGTCCACCGGGGCGGGCACCCACCTCGATCACACGCACAGCCATCCCATCGCGCTGCAGCCTTTGCTGGCCTGCCACGACCACAGTTTCGCCGGCGGCCAGACCGTCGACAATTTCGACCTTGCCGGGGCTGCGCGAGCCCACCTTGACCTCTACCCGCTGAGTGACCTTGCCCTCGGGTCCATCGACCAGCCGAATGACAAACTGCCGCCCGCCCTGGGGCACGATGGCCTCCTCGGGAATCACCAGCGCCTTTTCCTTCTGGGCAAAAACGGTGGCCACCCGAGCGAACATACCGGGCCTCAGTTGCATTCTGCGGTTGTCGATACAGGCCCGCACACCGACCGAGCGCCCGTTGGCATCAATTAAGGGGTCGATCGCCAGAACCAGCGCGGCGAACTTGCGGCCCGGCAACGCATCGATATCGATCTGCGCCCGCTGCCCAACCTTGACCTGGCTTTGAAAGCGCTCGGGCAACCGGTAGTCGACATAAATCGCGTCCATGTCTTCTAGGTTGACCACATCGGCCCCGTCCTTAAGATAGTCACCGAGGTTGATGGAGCGGATGCCCACGGTGCCGTCAAAGGGCGCCATGATCTTCAGGCGCGCTGCCGTGGCCTGCGCCAGGGCCAGCTTGGCCTGGGCGACCTCCAGGTTGGCTGCGCTCTCGTCCACGGTCCGCCGGCTGATGAAATTTTGTTCAACCAGTTCCTTGTTGCGGTTGAAGTTGGCCCGAGCGATCGAAAGTTCGGCTTCAGCCTGCTTGACCTGCGCCTGGGCCAACTGGTCATCGAGTTGCACGAGCAACTGCCCGCGGCTGACCCGCTGCCCGTCGCGGAAATTGACCTGCGTGATGCGCCCGCTGACCTCAGGGCGCACGATGATGCTCTGACGCGAACGCAAGCTGCCCACCGACTGCGCCTCATCGACCAAGCGGGTCTGCTCCACCATGGCGATCTCCACAGCTGGCTTGCCCCCACCACCCGGCCCACCTGCGCCCGCGGGACGGCCTGCACCCGCACCCGCACCCGCACCCGCACCCGCACCTGCACCTGCACCAGAAACGGCGGGTGCGGCGCCAGGCGCAGCGGCGGCGGGCGCATCGCTTGCGGCCGGCT